>DASXVS010000063.1 GCA_036504095.1 Armatimonadota bacterium
CGTCGGGTCGTGGCTGTGGCTCTGGCTTCCTTCAGACCCCACCTCGCGGTGACGCCCTTGCCGTCGCTTAACGGTTCCGATTCCCTTTACCGTAGAGGACTTTCACCTCCGAGAACGGGCGCATGCCCGGCGTACATGAAAGGGCCGAGACCGCACTCCGCGGACTCGGCCCTGCTCACATCGCCGCTATCCGCCTCCTGCCCGAGACGAGACGCCCGCCCGCCTTCGCGAGGAGTGCCGGTGGGATGCCAGCGCCGAGACACGTAGACTGGCAGCCAAGGGAGATTGACGGCGACTCGCTGGTGCGGTAGAATAGACTAGTGTCAGACCAGTCTATCGGGAGGCCCAAATGACCGAAGTTGGAGCGTACGAGGCGAAAACGCATCTGTCCAAACTCCTTGACCGCGTGGCAAAAGGCGAGACCATCGCGATCACGAAGCACGGGGTTCGGGTCGCCATGCTCATTCCAACTGATGCTCGCCCGGATCCGGCGGAGGTTTTCCGGCAGATGCGGGAATTCCAGGCATATCACAGGCTAAACGGCTTGAGCATTCGCGAGATGATCGAAGAGGGCCGCAGGTAATGCCATTCGTGATCGACGCCTCGGTATCGCTCGCATGGGCCTTTGTCGAGGAACGAAATGCGTACACTCGTGGCATCCAGATGCGTTTGGAAACCGACGTAGCTTACGCCCCCTCTATCTGGCCTCTTGAAGTCGCCAATGTGCTTCTGATCGCGGAACGCCGCGGCCGAATCACACAGCGCGACGCCACTCAGTTCGCCGGAATGCTGTTGGTGGCGCCAATTTCCGTCATCGAGACGACCCCACGCCAGGCGCTGAATGACGTTCTTTCACTGGCACGAAGATCCGCTCTAACCGTCTACGATTCCTCCTATCTCGAGTTGGCGCTGCGTCTCGCGTTGCCAATCGCAACCCTCGACGATAGACTCCGCGCGGCTGCCACTGCCCTCGGTGTACCTATCCTTCAACCCATATCAGAGACTACAGACCGATGACCGTCAAATATGAAATGACACAGGCCGATTACTGGGCACTGAACAGATACGTCTACACACATGACCGTCGCCAGCGTCTGTTCGTCTTGGGGGCGATTCTATTGATGCCCCTCATCGCGTTCGTCAATCTGTGGTTCAGCGGACTGCCCCACTGGTTCGCCTGGCTCGCTGCGGCCGTAGCGCTGGTTGTCTGGGCGCCTGGCATGTACGGGCTTCTGCGATTCAGGGTGTGGAGTCAGCTTCGTGCGTGGCCCGCAGACATGAGGCGGATTGAGATCACGCTGGCGGAAGACGGGGTCCATCTGGCGTCGCCGAAGTCGGTAGGGCTGGTGTCGTGGGACGGTGTTGTTCGGGTTGCTCAGGACAGTCGCGCGGTGTTCCTGTTCCTGTCGCGCCAGATGTCATACGTGGTCCCGGCGCGGGCATTCGGCTCCGAGGCGGAACGGGCGGAGTTCGTCTCGTTCGCATCCAGTCACGTTGAGCAAAAGGCTTGAGCACATCCGGTATCGGCGTGCTCCCCGGGTTCTGCGCTGCTTCGCCGTCGATGCTATCCTTCACATGAAGGACTGACTGACGAGCTGCGAGGAACTGGATGACCGTCACATACACGATGACTCAATCTGACTGGTGGGGGCTCAGCCGCTACGTGTACACGCACGATTGGCAGCTGGGGGCTTTCGCCACCGTGGCCCTGCTCATCCCTTCCGTCGTTGCGTTCACGTCCGTGCTCAGCGAGCCCCGGCCGTGGCTGATGGCGACCAGGGACGCGGTCGTCGTCCTCCTCGTCTGGGCCCCGGTTGTTTACGCGCTTCTCCGCCTCAAGACGTGGAGTGTTTTCAGGGCTCTGCCGAAAGGCCTTCGAGACGTTGAAATATCGGCGCTGCCTGTGGGGCTCAGCATCATCACACCCACAACGGAACAGACCATCAAGTGGAACGCGATCACGAAGGTCCGGCGAGACCGTCGCGCCATCTACCTGTTCCAGACGTCCCGGATGGCGCACATCGTCCCACTGCGGGCGTTCTCTTCACCCGAGGCGGCCCGCAGGTTTGTCGATTTCGCCGCCAGCCACGCCGGAGGCGCCGGTTGACCATTTCATATCGGCTGAGACCCGCCGATCACTGGGCTCTGAACCGGTACGTAATGACCCACGATCTGCGATCGGGCGGTCCCCTGCTCCTCGCAGGGCTTGTGGTCCCAGCTTATCTTCTCGTGGCGATGCTGCGCGACGGAAAACCGCTCCAGCAATCGGCGACGGCCGCGCTGACCGTTCTCCTGGTCGCGTGCGTCGCCGGATACCCGCTCTTCCGCCTGCTGGCATGGACCAAATTCCGGGCAATGCCGGCCCATCTTCAAGCCATCGAGATGTCCTTCCAGGAGTCTGGCATTCGCGTGAAGACTTCCAAGGGAAGCCAGGCGGTCGGATGGGGCGCCATCGCGAAGGTGCGGTCCGACGGACCAAATGTCTACCTGTTTCTGTCCAGGCGCTCGGCGCTCATCGTTCCGAAGCGCGCATTTACCACCCAGGCGGACGTGATATCCTTCCTCGACCTAGCGCGCCGGCAAACCGGCAGCCGATAATCGCGCATCGGGAACGATTCACCCGGCGTCCGCTGTTTCAACAGTGTAACTCGTGCGCGGTATACCGCGCGATCGAATGAAGACGTCAATGAACGAAACACCGTCACGACCGCAGGGACGGTCCACATGGCTCGTCATCGCGCTGATAGCAGGAGTCATCGCCATCCCGTTCTTCCTCCAACCAAAGCACTCTGATAACGTGCCCGGAGCCCCAGGCTCGTCTGCGCCTGCCAGCACCTCGCCAACGCTTGGCGACAAGTCTAGCACCGGTAAAGTCGTTATGCTCGATTTCTACACGGACTGGTGCGGCTACTGCACGAAAATGGACCAGGAAGTGTACCCTCAGGCCAACGTCAAGAAAGCCATGGAATCGTTCGAATTCCGCAAAATCAACGCGGAACAGGGCGACGACAACAAGGCTCTGGCCAGGAAGTACAACATCGAAGGCTTTCCTACCATCGTGTTTGTTGACTCGAAGGGTACCGAAGTGCATCGCATCGTAGGGTATGAGCCCGCGCCACAGTTCGCCAGCGAGCTGAACACACTTTCGGACAAACTCAAGAAGTAGGCCGCCGATTGGTCCTGGCGCTGCCGCCGCAGCCATTTCACCGTCACGCAAGCATCGAAGTGCTATAATGCTTCGGGCCCGGGACTGCGTCGTCCTGCCCGGCCAACCGCGCAATCCGGCCGGTCGGTCTTGCTGAATGGGAGCATGGACTTGTTAGTCGATACACGTCACGATATTGAACGTTTGCGGCAGGATTTTGCCGAGATCCGGAGGCATCTTTGACCTGGCACAGCGCCAGTCTCAGATAGATGAAATCGAAGCCAAAGCCGCCGCCCCGGACCTGTGGGACGATCCGGCGAGCGCCCAGGAGATGATGCAGCGCCTTTCCGCCCTCAAGGAATCGCTAGCCCCGTGGAAAGAGATCGAGCAGGGACTCGAAGACACGGACATCCTGCTGGAAATGGCTGCGGACGACGCGGACGCCGAGGCGGAACTGGAGTCGGAGGTAAAGCGCGTTCAACGCCTTTACGCGACACTTGAAATGCAGACCCTCCTGGGCGGGGAACACGACGCCACCAACGCCATCGTCGAGATCAATGCGGGGGCCGGCGGAACCGAGGCCAATGACTGGGCCGCCATGCTGATGCGCATGTACCTGCGCTGGGCGGAGAAACGCGGATTCAAAGTCGAACTCGTTGACCAACTGGAAGGCGAATCCGCCGGAATAAAGAATTGCACGTTTATTGTTCGCGGACCGCATGCATATGGGTATATGAAGGCAGAGCGCGGAGTGCATCGACTCGTCCGCATATCGCCGTTTGATGCGAATAAGCGCCGGCACACATCATTTGCCAGCGTCGGCGTTTCGCCCGAAGTCAGCGACGACGCCGAGGCCGAGATCAACCCGGATGAGATTCGCGTCGACACATATCGCAGCAGCGGCGCAGGCGGCCAGCACGTCAATAAAACCGAAAGCGCTATCCGCATCACCCACCTACCGACCGGTATCGTGGTAACGTGCCAGAATGAGCGGAGCCAACTAAAGAACCGGGGCACGGCGATGAAAGTGCTGCAAGGACGCCTTGCCGAACTCCGCGAACGTGAACGCGAAGAGGAACTGTCTACCCTGAAGGGCGAGCAGAAGAAGATCGAGTGGGGCGCTCAAATCCGTTCCTACGTTTTTCAGCCGTACACGATGGTGAAAGACCTGCGGACCGGAGTGGAAACGGGCAATATCATTGGTGTGATGGATGGGGATCTCGATCCGTTCATGGAGGGATATCTCAGAATGAACGCCGAGCGCTCCGCCGACACGCCTGCCGAAGCAGTCTGAGGAACAACCGGTTTCCGCAGGCGCCTAAAGACCGGAGGGAGTTCGAAATGAAACACGCTACCACCTGCATAATCGCCGGCGCGCTTGCGCTGATGTCATCGGCAACGCGTGTCGACGCTCAGGCGCTGGGTACCTCCACCTCCGTCATCACCGGGACGGGCGCCCGCGCAGCGGAGACCAGCGCGGGCAACCTTATCGCCGACGCTTTGAAAGCGGCCGTCCGCGCCGACGCCGCGCTGGTACCGGCGGACGCCGTCGCGCCCGCAACCATCGCCAAGGGACCAATAAGCCGTGATGCGCTGAAAAGCGTATTACAGGATCCGGACGACGAGGTCGCGGTGATCAGCCTGACCGGCGCGCAATTGCGGGTTGCCCTGGAGCGGAGCGTGAGCATGCACCCGAAGCCGTTCGACGGCCTGCTGCAGGTCTCAGGCATTTACGTCGAGTTCGATTCCGGCCGTTCACCTGGCCCCCGCCTCCTCAAAGTCACCGTCAATGGTGCGGCGCTGGATGCGAATCGAAAGTACCGCATCGCGGCTCCGTACACACTGGCGAGCGGTGGGTTGGGCTACTACCGCATGTGGCCGGACAAAGAGATCGTGCGCACCGGGAAATCGGTGCTGGATGGCCTGGCAGCCTACGTTGCGGCTCAACACACGGTAAGCCCGCGGGTTGAAGGTCGTCTGGTCGGGAAGTGACGGGCCGTCCGCGCCTATAATGGGCGTATGAAGACACGTCCGTCCACCTCCGCATTCATCGCGTCCGCCTGTTTCGCCGCTTTCCTGGCGGCCATCCCATCAGGTTGCGCTGGGAACGTCGAATTCGACGGCCTGCGCGCGATGGAAAGCCTCAAGAAACAGGTAGCCTTTGGGCCGCGCGTTCCAGCGACGAAGGCACACGATTCCTGCCGGGATTACCTCGTTGCCGCGCTCAAGCCGAACGTGGATTCCGTTCAGTTACAGCACTTCCAATGGACGCGCAGGATCCGTCCGGCAAGCTATCGGGAGACGTTAAAACTCCCTTCGAATCTCCCTGTGCCGGCAAGCGCCACGTACCCCATGGACAACATCGTGGCGGTCGTTAAGGGCACGGACGGCAAGGATCCCGGGCTCCTTCTCTGCGCTCACTGGGACAGCCGCCCCACCGCCGACAACGAGGCCATTCCCGCCGACAGGCTGAAGCCAATCGACGGGGCAAACGACGGCGCTTCAGGCGCCGCGGTGCTCGTGGAACTGGCGCGGGTCTTCCACCAGAAGAGGCCATTGAGCGGGGTTATCTTCGTCCTTTTCGACGGAGAGGACCTCGGTCCGGACGTGGCAAATATGCTGCTCGGGGCCGCCTATTACGCCAAACACCCGATCCCCAATAAACCCAGGGAGGGCATCCTCCTGGACATGATCGGCGACGCCGACCTCGCCATCTACAAAGAGGGGTACTCCGCCGACGCCGCGCGTGAATTGAACGATACCGTGTTCAAGACCGCCATCCGCCTCGGATACACAAAGCAGTTCCGGGATGAGGTCAGACTCACCATCGATGACGACCATATTCCGCTCAACCTCCACGGCATCAAGACCATCGACCTCATCGATTTCGACTACCCCGACGCTTACAACATGAAGACCACGTACTGGCACACGCTGAAGGATACGCCGGATAAGTGCAGCGCCGCGTCGCTGGAAGCCGTCGGCCGGACACTCGCCGCCGTCGTCTACGAGCGGAAGTAGCACTGGTTAACTGTCCTCGATTGTGACGCCCGCCGCGCGCATCTCATCCAGTGCGCGGTCGCCGTCGCCCGCGTTTACGTCCACGGAACGGCAGGCGTCCGCGTACACTGTGACGCCAAACCCCGCCGCCTTTGCATCCAACGCGGTCGCCTTTACGCAGTAATCGGTTGCCAGGCCCACCACGGCCACTTCATCCGCGCCGCGAGAACGCAATTGTTCGGCCAGATCGGTACCCTGGAAGCCGGAGTATGCGTCGGCTTCGGGCGTTGTTGCCTTCCGTACTCGTAACGCGACGGAGTCCGCACGGAGATCCGGGTGGAGTTCCGCACCGGGAGTGCCCGCCACGCAATGTGGCGGCCAGATTCCGCCCTGCTCGACGAACGAGCAATGGTTGGCAGGGTGCCAGTCCTGCGTGGCAACGATGAGCGGGAACCGGTTCATCAACCGGTTGATTGCCGGAACCACGGCGTCGCCGTTTGGGACGGCTAATGTGCCTCCCGGACAGAAATCGTTCTGCACGTCAACAACGATCAAGGCTTTCATCTCAATCTCCAAATCCATCCCAAACCTGGGCAGGCTGCGTCATATCGGGAACTGAACCCGTTGCAGGTCCGGGTTGTCTCCCGGGGCGCGGCCGGCCTTGGCCAGATCCACCCACTGCCCGCCAACCTTGACACGCACCACGTCCGCGGTGAAATCCGTGTTGGTCGCGGTGTCATTTCGAAAGCACCAGCTCCCAACGCCGTATACGTCCACCGGCACGCCCTCGGCTTCGAATTTGCGAATCTTCTCGGGTGAGAAGCCGCCCGTGGCCACGATGCCGACGTTCCGGCAGTAGGATGCCGCCTCTTCCTCCCAGCCCGGAGGAACTTCCCAGCGGCGCCACGCATCGTCCGTAGCGGCGCGCAGCGTGCGCACCAGGCGGGGGTTTACGCCGTTGTCCTGCGACGGGTCGCCCGTCGGTTGGACGCTGGCATCCCGGACCGATGCGCTTGTATCCGGACGAACACCCACCAGGCGATATCGCGACGCCTGCTCCTCATCTCCGTCCTGGCGCGCCCGGAGATACCTCGGCCACAAGGCGTCCATTATCAGCAGGGTGTCCCGCATGCAATCGTTACGAAAGTCCACGAGGGCGATTCGCGGAATCGCAGGGTCCACGATTTCCGCGAACGCAACCATCGACGCCGGCGAATCGCCGAGGAAACAGGCGATCGCCGCGTGAGCCACGGTGCCGCCGCCCTCGGCGCCCCACCAGTCCCCCTGTGCATCGGTGGAGACCTTACTTGATGTCGCGCGCTTCGGGTGATCTTCCGCATACCGCTGCACGGCGATGTGGTAGGCGTATCCGTCCATCGCCTGAATCTCGTGGGCGTCAAACCTCGCCGGGAAGAACAATACCGATTTGCCCGCGGCGGCGGCGAGTATCTCATAGACATTGGTCGCGACGCGTGAACTGCGCGACAACGCGCCCAGCGTCGGCGTTTCGAGGTGGGCGAAATCGCGATATCTACCGCGAACCCGCATCGCCGGCGTCACGCGAGAAGGATCCCCTCCATAGCAGGCATAGTCCCCGTCGTGGACAGCTTGAACCTCCAGGTGTTGGGAAGTGTTGACCCATGTTCCGCCGGCGTCGTGGTAGCCTGTGCAGAGCGCCAGCATCGCCAGAGCTTTATCGACGCCGCAGACGAGAGTGCCCGGCTGGCGCCGCGAGAACCACTGCATCTCGACTTCGAGATCGCCGACGCGAACGGAGTGCGGATCGATGCCTGGGGGCAGCGCCATCGGGTCGGACCCGCTGTACCGTTCGTCGCGGTCTGCAAGCGTTGCGAGAATGCGCTGAATATTGACAAAATAGCGGTCGGAATACCAGCCTCTGCGCATTCGTTCTGCGTCCAGTTTAAATACATCGGCACCTAATCGGGATTCATCAAAGCGGCTCATGGCTCTTCCTTCGTGGCTTTATTTCGACTTGCTGATTGAGCATCGGGACTGACGCTGCTGCCTTCGTCTACAATACCTACTGCTATGTATAGCACAGACACAACCGGACAAAGCGGTGGGCGCTCGCCACTGGGGCGCGAGCCGGGCGATGATACTCGCCGGCGAATGGCGGCCGTGCTGGATACGCACGCGCAAACGCTCTGCGAGCAGTGGACGGATGCGCTGCTATCGATTTCCGGTGGACTCTATGAGGGCTCGCCCCGCGAAGACGTCATCGTCAGCGCCACACGCCTGTTCAACGCATACCTCGATTACCTCCGGAGCGGAGACTCGACCAGTCTCGCCGAAACCATCAGGTCTTCGGCGAGGCGGCGTTTCGAAGCGGGCGCTGCGCTTGTCTCGCTGCTTGAGACCGTTGGGGCGGCGCGCATTACGCTCTTGCCTGTGCTCTCGTCGTCGCTCACGGAGCCTCCAGGGGCGCTCGCCGAGGCTGTTTCCGCCCTCATGTCCGCCGAAGAGATGTCCGCGGTCTGGATCGCGGAAGCGTATGAAAGCGTGGCGGAGGGTCAACTTCACACGGCGAATGAGAAGCGTGAACTCGCCGAGCAGGAAAAGGTGACCTTCGGGCGTGACATCACCCGTCTGGTGACTGGCGAGCGCTTGCTCCTGTGCGAGGCAGCTGAAATCCCGCCTCGGGCCGATGTACCCGTCCTGCCGGTGGTAAAGCCTCGAGATGTTCGAGAAGCGCGGGAAATAGTCCGCGCGCACGCCGAATCACTCGGATGGTCACCCTCGCGGGCTTATGAGCTGCAACTGTGCGTGGGCGAGGCCGGCACGAACGCCATCCGGCACGCAGGCACGGCATCGTTCCAGGCGTGGACCCAAGATAATGAGGTGACGTTCCGCTTCGCCGATAGCGGCCCCGGCATCGATTTCAATCGCATCCCCAGCGCGCTGAAATCAGGGTATTCAACGGGCTCCTCGCTCGGGATGGGCTTCACATTGATGCTGGAGTTGGCAGACTCCATCCGGCTGGCAACCGATAGCCACGGCACGGTGCTGCAGCTTACACTCGCGCCGCGCTGAAGAGGCCGCGCTGTGCTCAGCGCCGGTGGTTCAGCACCCCGTCCAGCAGCGGGCTCTCGAATTCCGTTGAGAGGCAGTCCATATAGACCATGTCCCACAATCGGCCGCCCATGAAGAGGCATTGCCTTCGCCTGCCGAATTCCTTGAACCCCGCCTTCTCGTAGCACCGGATAGCGCCGTGATTGAACTCAAAAACCGTGAGGATCACGTTGTGGATGCCGTGCGCCGTGAACGCGAAGTCCAGCATCAATCGGGTGGCTTCCGTTCCATACCCCTTGCCACGGCAATCCGCCTCGCCAATACAGATTCCGAAATTGCCGGTCCTGTTGCGAAAGTCGAAGTCCAAACCGGTGTCACCGATGGCTCGCCCGGTACTCTTCTCGAAAATGGTGAACATCGGGTCACCCTCGCGCCTGGAGGCGCGCTCATACCAGTCTTCCTCTTTCTCCCACGTCATCGGGTTGGCCTGAATCGTGAGGTTGCGGGTGGTTTCGAAATCGTTCATCCACTTCTGATACAGCGGCAGGAGGTCGCGGCGGAGCGGGCCAAGCGCCACGCGTTCACCGACCATGTTGTAGATTGGTTTGTCTAGTGATCCGTCCATCTGCCCCTCCTCGTTGTCCGGCATGTTTCGGACAGGATATCGTGACCCGCCGATGAGTTTCAAAGCGTAGCGGTGAACAAACAGCCCCGCCCATGCGGGCGAGGCTGTTGTGCGTCGGGCACGGAGGCCCAACCTACCATCCATTTCGGGTACGAAGGCCCGACCTAACGGGTTCCTAGAAACCCATGCCGCCGCCCATGCCGCCCATTCCGCCGGGCATGCCACCGCCACCGCCGCCGGGCATCGGAGGAGCCGGCTCCTTGATGTCCGCGACAACGGCCTCGGTGGTGAGGATCATGCTGGCGATGCTGGCTGCGTTCTGCAGGGCATAGCGCGTGACCTTTGCCGGGTCCACGATGCCCGCCGCCACCATATCCACATACTCGCCGGTGACCGCGTTGTAACCGACACCGGACGGGCTGGTGCGTATCGTCTGTGCGATAACGCTGCCCTCAACGCCGGCATTGTTGGCGATGCAGCGGGCCGGCTCTTCCAACGCGCGCTTCACGATGTTCACGCCGGTCTGGAAATCAGCCGCGCCGGAGGTCGTCTTCGACTGAACCGCGTCCAGTTGGCTGAGGAGGTGGATATACGTTGCGCCGCCGCCGGGAACGATACCTTCTTCGACTGCCGCGCGCGTGGCCGACAGAGCGTCCTCGATTCGGGCCTTCTTCTCTTTGAGCTCGGTCTCGGTAGCCGCGCCGACCTTCAAGACCGCCACGCCTCCGGCCAGTTTCGCCAGGCGCTCCTGGAGTTTTTCGCGGTCGTAGTCGCTCTCGGTTTCCTCAACCTGGCGCTTGAGCAAGGCGATGCGGCCCTGGATGGCTTCGGTGGTGCCGGCGCCTTCCACGATCGTGGTCTTGTCCTTGGTCACGACCACCTTCTTGGCGCTGCCAAGCATATCCGGCGTGATGTTCTCCAGCTTGAGGCCGAGGTCTTCGGTAACGAAGGTACCCTTCGTGAGGATGGCGATGTCTTCCATCATGGCCTTGCGGCGGTCGCCGAAGCCCGGGGCCTTCACGGCCACGACGTTCAGGATTCCGCGGATCTTATTGACCACAAGGGTCGCCAGCGCTTCGCCATCGACGTCTTCCGCAATGATGACGAGGGGCTTGCGGCTCTGCGCCACCTGTTCCAGCACCGGGAGCAGATCCTGCACCGAACTGATCTTCTTTTCGTACAGAAGGATCACGGGCTCTTCCAGCGTGGCTTCCATGCGCTCCGCGTCGGTAACCATGTACGGGCTGATGTAGCCCTTGTCGAACTGCATGCCTTCGGTGAGTTCCAGCGTGGTAGTCGTTCCCTTGGACTCTTCGACCGTGATGACGCCGTCTTTGCCGACCTTATCCATTGCCTCGGCAACGATCTCGCCGATAGTGGCGTCGTTGGCGGAGATGGTGGCGACTTCGGCGATCGCCTTGTGGGAGTCAATGCTTGTCGCCTGGCTGGCGATGGCCTTAACCGCGGCAGCTACGGCAGCGTCGATTCCGCGCTTCACGGCCAGCGGGTTCGCGCCGGCCGCCACGCTGCGAAGGCCTTCCTTCACCATGGCCTGCGCGAGGACCGTCGCGGTGGTCGTTCCGTCGCCGGCGACATCATTTGTCTTGCTGGCTACTTCGCGTACCAACTGGGCGCCCATGTTCTCGAACGGATCGTCCAGCTCAATTTCCTTGGCGATCGTTACGCCATCGTTGATAACGGTCGGGCCGCCCCACTTCTTTTGCAGCACTACGTTGCGCCCGCGGGGGCCAAGAGTCACCTTCACAGCGTCGGCCAGGGCGTTCACGCCGCGCTCAAGCCCTCGACGAGCCTGCTCGTCAAATTTCAGTTCTTTAGCCATTTTCGCTCCTTCATCGGAGAAGGATTCGGGATTCAGGATTCAGGATTCAGCCCCTATGTGGAACTGAATCCTGAATCCTGACCACTGAATCCTCTCACAGAACCGCCAATATATCGTCGTGGCGGAGAATAACATACTCCTCGCCGTCTACCTTCACTTCGGTGCCGGCGTACTTGCCGTACAGCACCTTGTCGCCCGCCTTAACCTCAACCGGCGCGACCTGGCCGTTTTCCAACGTTTTGCCGGGACCCACGGCGATGACTTCGCCCGTAGTCGGCTTTTCCTTTGCCGTATCAGGCAGCACGATGCCACCTTTGGTGGTTTCCTCGGCGCCCGTGTTCTTCACGATGATGCGATCCGCTAGCGGTCTCAACATAACGTACCTCCTGAGAGTAATATCTTACTTCGTTGGCACTCGGTTTCCATGAGTGCCAAATCCCATGGCCAGTATAGAGAGAAATGACACGGCGAGGAAACGACGCAATGGGGAAACGGGGAAATGTATGGACCATTTCCCCGTTTCCCCATTTCAACGTTTCCTTCAATAGTTCCGGATCGAGACTTCCGCGGCTCTCACGCTTCGCGCCTCACCGCCAACCACCACGCGGAGGGCGCCGTCGTCCTCAATCGTTCCGCCGACGGCTTCAAACGCCTCGCCGCCTTCCAGCACGGTAATGGCGCCCGCGGCAAGGTCCATCGCCGGCCATCTGGCGGCGAATGAGGCCCAACCCGCCTCTGACGCCACCGATTCAGAGGCGTGAACCACCGCCTGCGCGAGGCCCGGAATCAACGTCTCAATATCCCCTGCTCCACCGTGCGCGGCCAGGCTTGTGGCAGGATGGGCCGGCGGTGGGACATCGGGATGGCTCGAAACGTTGATCCCGACGCCAACCACAACCCATTCCAGCCGCCCTGCGCGCGCGGCGCCGGTCTCAACGAGGATGCCGCCCACCTTGCGGCCGTAGAGATAGAGATCGTTGGGCCACTTAGTTCTGACCGGCTGCCAGGTTTCTTTGCGAAGCGCATCCGTGAGGGCCAGGCCGCAGGCAACGCTGATCCGGCCAGCCAGCGCAACGGGGATTTCGGGCCGAGTGACAACGCTGAGGTAGACGTTTCCCGCGCCGCCCTCCCAGGTCCGGCCCATCCGCCCGCGTCCGGCGTTCTGATCGCCGGCCCAGACAACGGTGCCTGCCGGCGCGCCTTCCCGGGCGAGGCGGATTGCCTCGTCGTTCGTGGAGCCCAGCGTATCATACCGGTAAATACAGAGCATACATCCTCCGTCCAGACGGAATCCGGCGCGAACGCCCCTTCAGCGCGACGGGAATCATGGTGCGCGGCAACGGGTTCTTCACCCGTAAGCATGCCGTAGGAGACCGGAACCATGGCAAACACAATCGAGGAAGCCTTCTTCCAGAACTATATGCGGTTTTTCCGTCTTGCCGAAGAGAGACGGCGCTGGAGTATCTGGCGCGACATTCCGTGGGACCACGCAAACCCGGATACCGCGCCGCTGATCTCGGACATTGTTGAGGCTTTCAGCGCCGTCGAGATCTTTCTGCCCGACTACACGTCCAAGATTCTACACCTCATCCGCAAGAGCCGCGGCCGCGCGTGGTTCCAGGCGAACTGGGGTTACGAGGAGAGCAAGCACAGTCTCACCCTCGCCGAGTGGCTTGTCCGAAGTGGAAAGCGCACGGAGGAGGGCATGCACGCCTATGAGAATGCGCTGCTGGATAACGGCGAGTGGGACCTTCCGTTCGACACGCCGCGCCAGATGGTCATTTACACGATGATCCAGGAGTTGGCCACGTGGCTGAACTACACCAATCTGAGGGCCCTGGTCAACAAAGATGGTCCGGAGGGCGACCCTGCCCTCTCGCGCGCGCTGCTGCTGATATCGGCCGATGAAAAGACACACTACGATTTCTTCCGGAAAGGCGTGAAGGTGTATCTGGAGCACGAGCCGGCCGAGACCCTCGCCGATCTGAAATATGTTCTCGACAACTTCGCGATGCCCGCGCACAACCTCATCCCAGGCTGGGATGAACGCGCGAAACAGATTCAGGCCGCGGGAATCTACGGTCCCCGACAATTCCTGCGCAGCGTCTACCGGCCAATCCTCAAGGACCTGGGAATCTCCGAAAAGGGATTCAGGGCTCAGGATTCGGGATTCAGTTCCGAACCGAATACCGAATCCTGAATCCAGACTCCCGCCTACGGGAATGGCTCCAACCCCGCACGAATCGGGAGCCAATGGTCGTAGAAGGGTCTCCAACCCAGGTTGGATTTGCGTTCGCCTGCTTCATGCGAACGTTCATCCCGTGGTATACTGTGAAACGATGCCCGAAACGTGAGCCCGCGTTCTTCCGGCAAAGAACCGACGTAACGATGAACGAGGAGCGATGAACGATGAATCCGAACTTCATCATTCATCGTTCACCACTCATCGTTCAGTTTCAGCACCAAGGAGAAGTGCATGGTAAACCATGACGTGAAAGACCTGGCGCTGGCGGGCAAAGGCAAACTCCGGATAGAGTGGGCCGAGATGGAAATGCCCGTCCTGCGGCAGATCCGCGCCCGCTTCGAGCGCGAAAAGCCCCTCGCCGGCCTCAAACTGGCCGCCTGTTTGCACGTAACCACCGAAACCGCCAACCTGGCCATCACGCTGAAAGCCGGCGGCGCCGATGTTTCGATGTGCGCCAGCAACCCGCTGTCCACCCAGGATGACGTCGCCGCGTCCCTCGTTGTAGACCACGGCATCAAGACCTTCGCTATCAAAGGCGAGGACCACGACACCTACTACAAGCACATCATCTCGTCCATCGAGTGCCACCCGCACATGACGATGGATGACGGCGCGGACACCGTGGGCATCCTCCACAGCACGCACAAGCAGTACGCCGACCAGATTATCGGCGGCACCGAAGAGACCACCACCGGCGTGATCCGCCTTCGCGCCATGCAGAAGGACGGCGTCCTGGCCTACCCGATCGTGGCCGTGAATGACGCCGATACTAAGCACCTTTTCGACAACCGCTATGGTACGGGGCAGAGCACCATCGACGGCATCATCCGCGCCACCAACCGCCTGCTGGCGGGCAGCACGTTTGTAGTCCTTGGCTACGGCTGGTGCGGCCGCGGTCTGGCCTCCCGCGCGGCAGGACTTGGCGCGAAGGTCATCGTGACCGAAATCAATCCGGTCCGCGCGCTGGAAGCGGCGATGGACGGCTTCCGTGTGATGAACATGGCCGAAGCCGCCCCGCTGGGCGATTTCTTCTGCAGCGTCACTGGTGACATCCACGTGCTGCGTGGCGAGCATTTCGCCGCGATGAAGGACGGCGCCATCATCAGCAACAGCGGCCACTTCAACGTTGAGATCGACATCCCCGCCCTGGAGGGCCTGTCAAAAGCCATCCGCGAGGTCCGAAACTTCGTGCAGGAATACACGATGGCCGACGGCCGACGCCTCTATCTTCTGGGTGAAGGCCGCCTCATCAACCTGGCCGCCGCAGAAGGCCACCCGGCCAGCGTGATGGACATGAGCTTCGCCAACCAGAGCCTCTGCGCCGAGTGGATGGCGAAAAACGCGAAGAACCTGAAAAAAGGCGTCTACCCCGTGCCGGTGGAGATCGACCAGGAAATCGCCCGACTCAAATTGAAGGCGATGGGCATGAACCTGGAGATCCTCACCGAAGAGCAGGAAAAGTACCTGGCATCGTGGGACATGGGAACGTAGTATTCCACGGTAGTTCGGGCGTCGCTGCCCGACACCTATGAGCGTCGGGCACAGAGGCCCAACCTTCGGAAATATCAGGAAACGGGGGAGCGACCGGAAGCGGTCGTTTCCCCGTTTCTGTTTGCGTGTAACAAATCGCTCCTTGGCGAGGGCTTGATTTCATAGAGCGTCTTTGGCACAACCTCGCCTTGTGACAGCACGCCGCCTACGATAGCTGCACGAAGGAAAGGTACGTTACGTTGAACACTCTGTTTTGCGCCACGCTGGCGCTGGGCCTGGCGATGGCTGCGTGTGCCGCGCAAGCTGCCCCCTCTGACGCGTCCATCAGATGGCAAGATGCATCCGATCTCACCGTTGAAGGGCGGGGTTGGACCGATAATGCCAGCTTCTACAACCGCTTTCCGGCCCGCGCAAAGGCTGTCGTCAGGCCTGAGCTATGGGGCCTTTCCACGAACAGCGCGGGTATTGCGATCCGCTTCGTAACAGACGCGAGAGAGATCCACGCGCGCTGGAAGCTGATCAACGCGGACCTCTCAATGAACCATATGGCCGCCACCGGCGTGAGCGGCCTTGATCTGTATGTCCGCCTCAAAGGCAAATGGGCATGGCTGGCCGTCGGACGGCCTGCCGGTCAGGAGAACGAGGCCACCCTCATCTCGGGCCTCCCAGACGGCAAGAGGGAATACGCGCTGTACCTGCCGTTGTACAACGGGGTCACCAGCGTCGAACTCGGTGTTCCGGACGGCGCCGTGCTGGATACCGCTCCTCCGCGAACGAGAGATGTAAAGCCTGTGGTGTTCTATGGCACTTCCATCACGCAGGGCGGGTGCGCCACCCGGCCGGGCATGGCCTACCCAGCCCTGATCGGACGCGCCCTCGACATCCCAACGGTCAACCTGGGGTTCTCCGGCAACGGTCGCGGTGAGCACGAGGTTTCCGACCTTCTTGCTGAACTGGACCCCTCCGTCTATGTGATCGACGCCATGCCGAACATGTCTCCGGAGACCGTGGATGAACGCATCCGTTACATGCTCAAAACTATCCACACCAAACACCCGAACACGCCCCTGATCATCGTGGAGCACGCCATCTTCCCCAGCGCTTTCAACATGGAGAAGGGCCGGGCGGCCAGCGACGCGTGGAACAAGATTCTGGCGAAGATCTACAAGGACAACGCTGCCGAGTGGGGCGGCCTGTTGCACTACGTGAAATGCGATAAGTTGATGGGTTCGGACGGCGAAGCTACTGTTGACGGGGTCCATCCCACCGACGTTGGATTCATGCGTATGGCGGAGGTACTGACACCGGCCGTGAAGAAAGCGATGGGTAAGGGCTGAGGGCTGGGAGCTGAGGGCTGAGGGCTGAGGGCTGAGGGCTGAGGGCTGAGGGCTCAGAGAGGTTAGCACGTCATCCTGAGCGCAGCGAAGGATCTCAAGCTACCGTTGAGATCCTTCGCAGCGCTCAGGATGACGTTCCTGGCGGCCTGGATGCCGGATTTTGGATGCTTCTCGCAGCCCTCTAGGGTAGGTACTCGGGATGAAGGGCATAAAGTGCGACGCGGTAGGCGTCCAGGATATCGACGACGCTCGCGGAGGGCGCCGTGGTGACGAGGTTGTAGATCTGCGCCTCACGCGCGGTGGCGGGCTGGAGGCCCGCCGCGATACGCAGGCTGGCGATGGCATTCGGGAGGCTGAAGCCGACCCATGCTGTGACCACGCGTGACGTGGCACGGGTGGAGATCGAGTTCGCCGGAAGAAACGTCGTCACCATTCGCGACGCAGCCAGGGTGTTTGGCCGGACGTCGGACTGATAAACAACGATCAGGCGCGAGACCGCTGCAGTGTCGGTCCTCGGCCCCAGGTAGACGGTGACGAGCCGTGAGGCGGCGAGCGTCTCGGTTGCAGCAGGCGCACGGTCTGCGAAGCAGAGGCAGATCACGAAAGCCGGCAACAGGCACACGGGCTTCATGGCTCGATCCTCACCTGGAGCGATGTGCTGCCCGAAGTCAGGTTGACGCTGGCAGTCCACGTGGCCAAGGTGCTGGTGCCGCTCACGAACGCGCAGGGCACGGTTACAGCGTCACCAATGAGGGGAGCGACGCGGAGGTTTACCTGCGCGGTGGTGGCGACGTTCTTCGTCTCAACCACTACGGGAAAGGACGCCGGGAGGATGTCCGGCAGAACGTCCGCAGCCTGGTTGAGCTCGCCCAGGGGCTGGGCCGGTACGGCGTTGCTGCCCACGGACACGATGCGCACGGACGGCGCCGAAGTATCGGGCCAAATCAGCGCCGGGTTGGACGGCAGCGCCGCGGAAGGCAGCGGATTGACGGTCAGCGTGCTGGCGCGGGTATTCGCCTCGATGCGAATGCGGCCGGGCGCTCCAGCGTATACCGTACCGCCCAGCGTATTGATCGTTCCGGTGCCGGCCACCGTATCGGCGACGAGACGGATCGCGCCGCCGCTGCCTGAGCCGCTCTGGTTCCCCGCGCCGCCGTAATTGCCGCCGTTTCCTCCGTTAGCGCGGATGGAGCCGTTGATCGTGATGGTTCCCGTGGCCGCGATGAGGATCGCCCCGCCGCCGGCTCCGCCCCCGACACCATTACTCCCGCCACCGCCGGATCCGCCGATCAACGGCACAACCTGCGCGGTGCCATAGGCGACGCCCGGGAATGTGCCGGACAGGCCGGGACCGGCGTACCCCGCCCCGTTCTGCGGACCCTTAGCGCCTCCACCAAGCCCCCACCCCGGCCCCTCGCCACCCGCGTAGATGCCGGTCGTGAGCGCGGGCTTCCCGCCGGCGAAGCCGCCTGGGCCGGGTTCCGGGGCCGGAGAGACGCCACCGCTGGATGCGCCGTCCAGGCTCACGATCCCGTTGATCGTCACATCGCCGTTCACAAGCCAAACGACAGAAGCACGAGACGGGTGGTTCTTGAAAACGATGGACCCGGCCGTCATACTGACGGACGAGTAGTGGAAGACGACCGCCCCCTTGTCGCCATCATACACGCCCTTCCCGGGCGTGGGGCTAGTGGAGTCCCAAGCGCCATTGGGCGCTTGGGAGAGATCAATCGAGATATTGCTGGTGACGTTGAGGATTCCGTCGGAGCCATTGGCCCCGGGAACTGTGATTGCGGCCTCGCTTGCCGAAGCGAGGGCTAACGCCGCCAGGATGGCGGCCGTGCTTATATGCATTCAGAACCTCCATATCTGCCCTGTTGCAACGGCCCGACGCCCGCCGTCCGAAAGTACTGGGGACAACGCTTGGCCGCATTAACGCGATAATTCCCGCTTACTAGTCTCTTCTAATCATCACGTTGTGGGGATAGCTGCTGCCTTACTCCCGCCTGGTCGGCGCGATGGCGATATTGGAAGCGGATCGCGTGTCCGTGTCCATAATGGCCCATCAGGCTCCGGCGTCCCGAATTATGCCGGATGACGATTGAAAGAGAGTTTGCCATGGTGGTATCCGTTCTCCGCATCGTTGCCCTCCTGCCGCTCATCGCCTCATTCGCCGCGGGCGCGAGCGAACCGCTTCCCGGTTTTCGGTGGGGTCCCTTCTTCGACGAACAGGTGCGGGACGAAAGAACCCCGGAAGGCGTGCGCATTTATACGGATGCGCCCGGCCCTATCGATCCCTCGAAACCGACTCTGGTCGTTTTCTATGCCACTCCCAACGGAAACTCCGTTGAACAGACACTTGGCTCGGAAATGGAGCCGGGACTCGACTGGCATTACGATATCCAGCACATCGCGGCCCAGACCCGAAAACTCCGCGAGGTTGATACGCGTGAGAACATCGTCCTCGTTGTAGTGCAGCCTGATGATCGAAGCTGGCCCGTCTGGCGTGAAAAGCACCCGGACAACGGCAGCCTCATCCGCCGGCTCGTGAGCACAACGGTGGCCGGTATTCCCGGAAGCCCAACCCGCATCGCTCTGACGGGACACAGTGGGGGCGGGTCGTTCATTATCGGTTACCTGAACGGCGGCAGTGCAATCCCGGACGAAATCCAGCGGATCGCGTTTCTGGATGCCAACTACTCCTACTCCGATGACGAGAAGCACGGCGACAAGCTGCTGGCATGGCTTCGCGGAGGTGTGACGCGCCACCTGATCGTACTGGCGTACGATGACCGCAATATCACACTGGACGGTAAACCCGTCGTCGGCCCGGCCGGCGGAACTTGGCGGGCATCGCATCGAATGATAGACCGGTTCAACAGGGACGTACCGCTTTCCGAATCCCGGAATGGGGACCTCATCACATTCAAGGGCCTCAACGGACAGATAGTGCTCACGCTCGATCGCAATCCGCGGAACAGTATCCTTCACACCGTTCTGGTGGAAACCAACGGTTTCACGCACGCGATGACACTGGGGACGCCGGAGGAAGGCAAGGCGGGAGCTTATCGCGGAAAGCGGGCATACACGAAATTGATCCAACCGGCGCCAATATTGGCCCCGAGCGGCGTCAAGGTCGTCACCGGCATACCCGCCCGACCGTCGGGCGCCGAAGGCGGCCACGCCTTCATGAGCCGTATCGCCGCGATGGCCGGCGCAGATCGGGAGGCAGCCATCCTGGCCGAACTGAGTCAGGGCAATGTGCCGGATTTCCTGCGGAAGTTCAAGACCCTGCGGGTCCGCTGGGGAGACTCGAACCGGAAACGCCACACAGGCGTCATCAACGTCATGCCGGACTACCTGGCCGTTGGCAGCGATGCCGATTTTGTGCGCGTCCCGATGACGCCCATGACGGCTCAGAAACTGGCCGATCTGTACGGGTGCTCGCTCATCACCCGGCGAGTCTCCGACGTCGTGTTCGCCGAGTCCGAGCTCAGGCTCGATCCCAGGCCGTTGACGGTCGATCGCGAATCCGTTTCGACTTTTGTTCAGCACAACGACATGATCGAAGCGCAGCGCGCGGGCAAAGCGCTGGGGCTGCTCACCGCCGGGATCAAGAAGGACGTGGTTATCACGAACCTCCTGGCGGCCAGGCCGACCCACGTGGCGATTTACGGCTGGCACTACACCAATGGAACCCCTATCCAACCTCTCACGACGGTCCATATCAACACCTACGTGGACTACAGCCATGGCATTCGCCTGATGGCGCGCGCGTGCAAAGTGGACGGCAAGGAGCGGGACGTCCGCGATGTGATGAAAGACCCGCTCCTTTGCTGCATGCTCAGTGACGAAGGCCCGATGACCGTCGTCTCCTACTGAGTGCGGCGGCGCGACGGCCTATAATATGCACGTGCGCCCGATTCTGCGCGCACGATTGAGACTTCCCACTGCGCCGGGCGCGCTAGACAGCCCCCAGGCCGGTCGGGCCATACGCACAGATTGAGGATGAATCCTATGAAACGAAGCCGGTTACCTGGCATCGCCGCCGCTGCGTTAGCGCTCGTCGCGCCGGCGCGCGCGGATCTGTCGTCTTACATCGCAAAGCCGGAAGCGGTTTATACGTGGGGACAACGGTCCAATCGGAACGACGCGTCCGGAAGCGTCCAGGAATTGACGATGACCTCCCAGACGTGGCAGGGCAATGTATGGAAGCACCGCATCCAGGTGTTTCGCCCGACCGGAGCTCCCCACCCCGAGATGTGCCTGCTGTACAATACCGGCGGGAACGGCGGCGTGGGTGAGGAGGCGCTTGGCCGAATGGTGGCGAACGCCACAGGCTGTACGGTCGCGATCCTGTTCAATATCCCCAACCAGCCGCTTTATGGCAAGACGGAAGATGGGCTCATCGTCTACTCGTGGCAGAAATACGTCGAGACCGGGGATGAGAAGTGGCCCCTCCAATTTCCTATGGTAAAGGCCGTGATCAAGGCGATGGACACCGTCCAGGCGGCGGCAAAGAAAGCCGGGGACCCCGAGATCACGAAGTTCGTCGTCACCGGTGCGTCGAAGCGCGGTTGGACATCGTGGCTGACCGCCGCGACAGGCGACAAACGCATCGTCGCCATCGCGCCGATGGTCATCGACATGCTGAATATGCCGGCCCAGATTCCACACCAGCTCGCTATGTATGGCAAGCCGAGCGAGATGATAGACGACTACTCCTCAGGCGGGATGCTTGACGCGCTGAAAACACCCAAAGGCAAACGCATCGTCGAGATGGTTGATCCTTACTCTTATCGCGCGAAGCTCTCCCTCCCGAAGATGATTGTCTTGGGGACAAATGACCCGTACTGGTCGCAGGACGCCCTCAACTTGTACTGGGACGATCTGACGGGCCCGAAATGGGTCCTGTACACGCCCAACAGCGGCCACGCCCTGGAAGATTGGACCCGAGTGCTGAACACCCTGGGAGCATTCGCGCGCTCCATGGCTGCCGGAAAACCCCTCCCAACGCCGAAATGGCAATGGACCGGCGACTCCTCGAAGGCGACGATCTCGATCTCCTGCGACGCCCCGATGAAGTCGGCCCGGCTGTTCCGGGCCCAGTCTGCCTCTACGGATTTCCGGAAATCAACGTGGATGTTCAGCGAGATCCCCGTCGAGGGCGGCAAGACCTCGGCCACCGCCACCAAGCCCGATACCGGCTTTGCCGCAACGTTCGTCGAGATGACCTTCGAGCAGGAAGGCAAACCTTACACGATTTCCACACAGATGCGCATCCTGGGAGCGGCTAAGTGACGAGTTCTGTTCAGCCATCGTCCGTCGAATTATTCGGGTGCCGAGTCGATCGCGTGACGATGCGCGAAGCAATCGCCAGGTGCGGGTTCTTCCTGGCCGAAGGCGGCCCTCACTACGTGGTAACCGCCGACACCTCCGGCATCGTGATCGCCCAGGGCGATGAGGAATACCGGCGAATCATCAACGAAGCCGACCTCGTGACCCCGGACAGCATCGGTGTGGTGTGGGCCTCGCGCAAGTTCGGGCAGCCTGTGCCTGAACGCGTGCCGGGCGTGGACACGATGGAGGCGCTGTGCGGCCTCGCGGCCGCCGAAGGGCTCCGTGTCTATCTGTTTGGCGCCGCCCCCGGCGTGGCGGAAACCGCGGCGGCCAACCTCCGCGCGAAATTCCCCGGCCTGACGGTCGCTGGAACGCGTAACGGATATTTCGCGAGCACCGACGAACCCGGGATCATCGCTGATATCCGCAACGCCGGAGCCGACGTCCTGTTTGTAGCTTTCGGCATCCCGAAGCAGGAGAAGTGGATCAAACAGAACCTGCCGGCCACCGGCGCTCGCCTCGCGATGGGCGTGGGAGGCAGTTTCGATGCCTTTGCGGGCGTGGTCAAGCGCGCGCCGGCAACCATTCGCAAGGTCCATCTCGAATGGCTCTGGCGGACACTCAGCAATCCAAGGAAGATCCGAAAGGCGGCAACACTGCCAAGGTTCGCATGGATGGTCTACAGAGCGAAACGTTGATTTGCACCACGGAGCCACGGAGAACACGGAGGAACTCTGAATGCTGGCGGACGGGGATGTGACGGAGCAAGTCATTGGTGCGGCGATCGAGGTTCACAAGCATCTCGGCCCCGGCTTGCTTGAAAGCACTTACGAGGCGTGTCTTTGCCATGAATTGGCTCTTCGCGGGGTTCAATTCGAACGCCAAATGAGCATACCGTTATCATACAAGGGAGTTCAATTGGCCTGTGGGCATCGAATTGACCTCGTCGTAGAGCGACGAGTTATCGTCGAACTCAAGTCGGTTGACGCTCTGATCCCACTACACGAGGCCCAGCTTCTTACTTACTTAAGGACTACCGGATTGCATACGGGTCTGATCATCAACTTCAATGTCAGATTCCTGCGCGACGGTATCGTCAGGAGAGTTCTCTGAGTTTCTCAGTGCTCTCCGTGCCTCCGTGGTGAGTGCCTCGCTCCCATCGAAAGGAAACATATGACAGACACTATTACGCCCGATGTGGTCACCGTGGGGTCCATGGCGATTGACAGCATCCGCACTCCGGCGGGCGACGCTCCCAACTGCCTTGGCGGCGCCGCCGTGCACGGCTCAATGTCCGCCAGCTTCTTCGCTCGCGTCGGCCTGGTGGGCGTGGTGGGGCACGATTACCCGCCTCACGCCATCGCCATGCTCGAAGAGCGCAGTATCGACCTTTGCGGAGTTCAGCACGCGGACGGGAAAACCTTCTTCTGGCAGGGCTATTACGAGGGGGACATGGGCGACGCATTCACGGAGGTCACCGACCTCAATGTGTTCGCCGATTTCCAGCCGGAACTGCCGGCTTCGCATCGAAAGGCGCCGTTCCTCTTCCTGGCAAACATCCACCCGGCGCTTCAGCTATACGTGCTGGAGCAGATGGAAAGCCCGCTTCTCACGATGGCCGACACGATGAACTTCTGGATCACCGGCGAAAAGGATGCCCTTACCAAAGTCATCCAGAAGGTCAATGTCATGTTTATGAACGACGCGGAGTTGCGCCAGTACACGGGAATCCCGAACGTGGTAAAGGCCGCGCGCGCCGTCCTCGACCTTGGTCCGGACGCCATCATCGTGAAAAAGGGTGGTAACGGCGCGGTGATGTTCTCGAAGGCCGGTGACCCGGAAGGCCCGCTCGGCATGTCGTATTTCAGCGCTCCGGCCTACCCCATTCCCAGCCTCACCGATCCCACCGGCGCGGGCGATTCGTTCGCCGGCGGCTTCATCGGCTACCTGGCCAAGGTCCACGATACCTCCGAGGCCGCGATGCGGCGCGGGATCATCTACGGCAGCGTGATGGCCTCATTCAACGTCGAGGACTTCAGCATGAATCGCGTCCGGCGGCTGACCTGGCCGGAAATCGAGACGCGTTTCGCGCGTTTCGAGAAGATCGTGGCGTTCTAAGTCCGGCTTTCGATTCCCTTCCTGCACCGTCGCCCCGGTCCTGTTGCCGGCAATAGCCCGTAAGTGTACCGGGGTGATATTATCCACATCGAGATAACACAGATGCATTGACCAGTGAATAGCCATATTGGTAAATCTATACAGTACCTCTATGGCGACGCAGATCCTCATCCGCCGGCGACACTCGGTATGACACGTGAAGGAGGTCGCGATGGTATTCCGTCGTTGCAGGAATCCAATCGTTCTGCCCTGTATTCTCCTGGCCGCCCTATCGGCAGCCATGCCCTCTCATTCCCAGGCGGTCTACCGCGCCTCCATCGCCACCGGTGGCGCAGAGGCGGACTGGGATAGCAGACACCCATCCATCAGCGCCGACGGACGCTACATTGCATTCACTTCCGGCGCATTCAACCTGATTCCGGGAGGCACGCCGGACACGACCGACGTTTATGTTCGCGACCGTGTCACTCTGCAGACCACCTGCGTCTCGGTGTCCTCCTCCGGCGCCCGCGGGAACAACAACAGCGATTCACCCTCGATCAGTTCGGACGGGCGCTACGTCGCATTCCGGTCGTACGCTTCCAACCTCGTGCCGAATGACACAAACGGCGTGGAGGACATATTCCTCCACGATACGGTTCTCGGCACCACGGTGCTCGTATCCGCGGCGGCGGGAGGGGCGCCGGCGAACGGATGGAGTGACTCCCCGGCGATCAGCGGAAACGGCAATATCGTTGCCTACTCCTCCAAGACAAGCAACATTGTAGACGGCACCGCCATCACTGTCCGCAACATCCTGGCGTGGAATCGCCTCTCCGGTGTGACCACACGTTTGAGCAAAGCTTTTGACGGCTCGCCGGCAAACGGTGACTCGTTCTTCCCAGCGATCTCTGAGGACGGCAGGTACATCGCGTTCGAGTCTTTCGCCTCCAATATCCTGCTCGGGGACACCAATAACGCGTCGGATGTATTTGTTGCCGATCGGCTGACCGGAGCGACCCAGCGCGTCTCTGTCGCCTCCGGCGGCCTTCAGTCCGCAACGGACAGTGATGAGGCAGCCATCAGCGCAGACGGCCGATGGGTAGCCTTCCGCTCATACTCAACAAACCTGGTCACGACCCTCGACCAGAACGACGCTCCTGATGTCTTCCTTCACGATCGGGCCACCGGCGCGACGTCTCTGGTGTCCGTCGGCATAGACGGCGCGGCAGCGCTCGGCGAAAGTGGATCGGCCTCGTTGAGCTCCGATGGGCGCTACGTGGCGTTCTGGTCGCGGGCGGCAAACGTTGTCTCGGGCGATACGAACGGCTGGGATGATGTGTTCGTTCGCGATACCGTGAAACAGACCACGACACGGATCTCGGCCGGAGACTACTGGAGCCTGTCTCCCACCATAACGCAGAACGGGGTGTACGTATCCTTCGAATCCTACGCGGACAATCTAGTTTCCGCCGACACAAACCAGATGAGCGACGTCTTCGCCGCCGGTCCGCTCGCGGCCGCCTACTCGGTGTCTGAAGCCGGGAAGGCATTGCGCATCTGGGGCGGATTGCTCGTCGCCGACCCGATGGACTTGCCTCGACTCAACGTTGAGGCAGCCAATGCCCACATCGATTTGTCTGATGCCACACGTATCGCACGGAAGGCAATGGGCCTGGAACCGTAAGGAGCAAACCATGAAGATCACACGAATGCCGGTATTGCCTCGAAGGTTGCGCCGGGCGATCCCGTGGCTAGCAGCTATTGCCTTGGGCACGTGGCCACTGATGGAGGACATTCTGCCCGCCCGAGGAGCCCCAACCCAGAACAATGCAGCCACCAGACTCCCATTGGTGGTCCTCGGCTACAACGAACTGGGAATGCACTGCATGAATCAGGACTTCTCCGAGCTTTGCATACTGCCCCCATTCAACACGATGCACGCCCAGGTCATCGACAGGACAGCAGAGCATCCGCAGATCGTGTCCAGCGGCATCACTCTGAATTACTCCATTCCGGGCAACACGCGAAGTTACGACAAGACCAATTTCTGGACATACGCCCAGGCGCTGTTCGGCACTGCATTCCCGAAAGACTACGGCCTGGCTGGTACGACCCTTACCGGGACAATGACCGTGGACGCAACAGGGCAGTGGGGCGCCACAGGCATACCGTTGACCCCTATGACAGACGCCGGTAAGCTGGATCCGTACCAATTAGCAAGGTTGGTCGCTACACAGAACGGCGTCGTCGTTGGTCGGACTCAGCCCGTCATTCCGGTGTCGTGGGAGATCTCGTGCAACATCTGCCACAAGACGCCCGGCATTTCCGCCGCGACGGACATTCTGAGGGCTCACGACCGGCGCCATGGCACCACGCTGGAGAGTGAGAAGCCAGTGCTTTGCGCGAGATGCCACGCCGACCCGGCGCTCGGCGCGGCCGGTACGACTGGAGTGTCGACACTGTCTCACGCGATGCACTCTGCACACGCTTCCCGGATGACGGCGGCGAATCTAAAGGTCGACTGCTACGCCTGCCACCCAGGAATCCGAACACAGTGCCAGCGCGATATCCATCTGGCGAAGGGAATGGACTGCCATAACTGCCACGGCGATATGGTTCAGGTCGGAGACGTCAACCGGACACCATGGGTCAGCGAACCTCATTGTTCAGATTGCCATAACGTAGCTGGCCATGCATACGAAGAGCCTAGACTGCTGTTCAAACAGTCCAGGGGGCACAACGGTGTGCACTGTCCCGCCTGCCACGGAGCTCCGCACGCCATCACTCCCACAACGACCTCGGCAGACAACGTTCAAGCAATGGCGATCCAGGGACATACGGGGACAATTAACACCTGCACCGTCTGCCACAGCACACAGCCGGGAGATCCATTCAACCACACGTTGGGCGACGGCTAGTTCATCGACCAGAATGCGAAGGCCGGCACGTTATCCACCGGCCTTCGCATTCAGCCGTTCAACGACCAACGGGAGCAGTTCCCCTGCCTTCGAACACGACCGCCAGCAGGCGCCACGGTCCATTTGAGTCGGTCCCACATTCAGGACCGCCACACGGCGGGCGTACTGCGGCAGCGTATTGGCCGGCGAAACCTCGAGGCTCGAACCGACGACCAGCATCAGATCGGCGCTGAACGATTCCTGGACTGCCTTCTCGAAATCGTCTGTGAGCATATCCTCAAACAGGACGACGTCCGGCCGGAGCACTCCGCCGCAATCGCAGTGAGGCGGGCAGTCTCCGGCCTCAACTTGCGCCGCGAGAGTCTCAAATGGAAACCTCCGCGAGCACTTCTGGCAGCGCCCGGTCCTCATGTGTCCGTGTACTTCGAGAACGTGCCTGCTTCCCGCCCGATGATGCAGTGAATCGATATTCTGGGTGATCACGCACTGGATGGCTCCCATATTCTCCAGGTCCGCGAGAGCCTTGTGCGCGGCGTTAGGCTCGGCGGCCAGGAACGAGCGCCAAAGCGTAATCTTGAAATCGTAGAAGCGCTTCGGATCCTTGCGCATAGCCGTCACGGAGAGAATCTCGATTGGGTTCACGCGAGTCCATAGCCCGGAACCGGGCGTCCGAAAGTCCGGGATGCCGCTCTCGGTGGAGATGCCGGCGCCCGTCAGGACCACGGTGCGGTTGCTGCCTCGCAGTATATCGGCCAGTTCCAGGGATTCGAGATCGAGTTGGGATTGCATCGTAAAGCCTCCATACCCATGATGTCGCCGCCGTGCCAGAATAGAGATGGAGGATAGCTCATTGGTATCATTTGCCTGTCTCGCTCCGCACGGCTGGCTTGCCGTGCCCTTGCTCTGCGGGCCCGAAGACATCCCTGCCCACGCTACTCGCGAAGGGCTTGAGACCCTGGGGAAAGGACTTGCAGAAGCAGCCCCGGAAACAATCGTTCTGATGTCTCCCCACGGACTGATGGTCGAAGGGGCTATCTCGATTCTGGACTCGTCCGTCGTCGAGGGTTCCACCGAGGGAATGCCCTGGGCTGCGAACAGCCGTCACAGTCTGCGGCTCGCATTCGAGGTGGACACCGAGTTGAATGCCGGCATCGCCGCCCATAGCCACGAGGCCGGGATACCCGTGCTCAGAGTCGCCAACAATGCCGCCTGGGAGCCGCTCCTGCTCGATTTCGGAGCGCTGATCCCGCTCTGGTACGCCGGCGCCACGCTTCAGCCGAGGCCAAAGGTTGTGATACTATCTCCCGATCGAAGGCTCAGTCCCATCGATCTGCGGTCCTGCATCGCCCTCGGGCGCGCCGTGCGGGAGACGGCTGCTACTACCGGCCGCCGTATAGCCTTTGTCGCCAGCGGCGACCTCGCCCATTCCCACGATGCAGATCACGCGTACGGATATGACCCCGCCGCAGCGGAATGGGACGCCGCGGTGGTGGACGCCGTCCGTTCGGGTGATCTCGCCAGCCTGTTATCGTTCGATAACGATGCATTGCGACGCGCAAAGACCGACGCGTTCGGCCCCCTGATGTGCCTGTATGGCCTTCTTGAAGGCTCAAACCTGCGCGGCGAACTCTTGTCCTACGAGGCGCCCACCTATTTCGGGATGGCTTGCGCCGCGTGGACACAGCGGGAGGCCCGCGGGTAATGTCGGCCTTGATCGAAGCCGGGAACGCGCTCCTGGACCTTCTCTACCCGCCCAAATGTTACTTATGCGGTCAGGTTGGAGAGTTCGTCTGCGAGGATTGCGTCGCGGCCTGGCCGCGGCCCGAGGAACCGCGCTGCCCGCGCTGTGGCGAACCGTTGCCGATTGGCTCGTGCGGCTGGTGTCGGGACGGGATAGCCCCCCTGGCCGCCGCGGCATTCCCATATGCGTACGCGGAAGGTGTGCGCGAGGTCGTCCACTTGCTCAAGTACAGAGGTAAGCGCCGAGTAGCGGCGCCGATGTCCGCGGCGATGGTCCGTACTGCCTGGGACACCCCGGCATTCCGGGGGGTTGACGCCATCGTCCCCGTCGGCCTGCACCCTCGGCGCATACGGCAGCGCGGGTTCAATCAGAGCGAATGGCTCGCGGAGGAGATGAGCGTTCTGATGAACGTGCCCTTGGGAATGTGGTCGATTCGCACCCGTCACACTCGCCCGCAGGTAGGGCTGTCCGCGTTGGAACGCAAGGAGAATATGCGCGGCGCCTTCGCGGCCACCCCGGAGGCCGCAGGGCGGCGGATATTGCTTGTGGACGATGTCAGCACGACCGGTGCGACAGCCCGTGAGGCAGCACGCGAACTGCGCGACGCCGGCGCGCACTGGGTTGGCCTCATCACTTTTGCGAGGGACCTGTAACATCGTGGCCAGGGTTGTATGAGCGATGCTTGTATGTTAACATTGAAACCGGATACTGGAAGCGGCTTCACCGTGGGCTTCCGTTCATGAAAGGCACACCTTTGACGATCAACACTTTCGCGCTGAGAGTGATATCAGCCGCCGCCCTGATTATCGCCCCGATGACCGCGGCGCACTCGACCCCCATAGAGCGTTCCGAACCCATCCCGTGGATCGGAGAGCAGGCGATCACGGAAACCGTGGCGCAGATTATGGAGCATCAGGCCGGATTCGTGCGGTCAACTCCCCGTCCCATACGGCCCCGCCTTTCGGCCAATCGCATGGGCCTTCGGCCCATGATGGATTCAACGGACGAAACCCCGTCGATTTCCTCGGCGCCGACCGATCCGCGAACGACCCTCAAGGGGCGGAAGGACGCGCCGCAGACCACCGGCGTCTCCTTCAACGGGCCGACAGTTTCGGACACGCTCGGGTACACCCCGCCTGACGCCATGGGCGCCGCCGGCCCGACGCAGTTTCTCGCGACGGTCAACGGGCGATTCCGTACGTACAACAAGGCGACGGGCATCGCGGATGGAGCGCTCAATGCCGATCCGGATGTGTTCTTCCAGTCGGTATTGACGCCCGGAGTCTACGCCAATGGCACCACGGATCCCCGCGTTCGTTTCGACCGCCTCACAGGCCGCTGGTTCATCGTTATGATCGACATCCCGACTGACTCGAGCAACGTCTCGGTCAACAACCGCGTGCTCATTGCGGTCAGCAGCAGCGCAGTCATCACCGGCCAGACGAGTTTCAAGTTCTTTTATTTCCAGCAGAACACTGTGAGCCCCGCCGGTGACACAAATATGTTCGCCGATTATCCCACGCTGGGCCTGGATGTCAACGCGCTGTACATTGGCGCCAATATGTTCACCGGCGCCGGCGGGTTTCACTCCACAACGGGATGGGTCGTCCAGAAATCTTCGATCCTGGGCGCCGGCCCCATCGCGGTCACAGCGTTCCGTAATCTCGCGACCATGACAGGAATCACCCCAAACCCGGGTGTATACACGCCTCAAGGCGTGGACAATGACGACCCGACCGCAATGGAAGGTTACTTCATCGGGCCCGAAAACAACGACTACGGCATCCTCGTGATGCGACGCGTCTCGACCCCGGGCGGCACCCCAACCATCTCCGGCGACCTGAATATCCCCGTACCGCCGACAAGTTACCCGGTGAGCGTCACAACCCTGGGCAGCACATGTCCGCTTGACGCATCCGGGGACGATCGCCTGTACTCGGCTCAAATTCAGAGGAATCCTGTCAACGGCGAGCAGACGCTGTGGACGGCACACAGCATCGGCGTGGACAGCAACGGAATCGCCAGTTCCAGCCCGGTGATGGATGCCTCCCGTTGGTACGAACTCAGGAACCTCACGACGACGCCTGCCCTGAAACAGAGCGGGACACTGTACGATTCCACCGGCGCGCATCGGAGTTACATATACCCTGCGATCGCGATGTCCGGGCAAGGGCATGTGGCCCTGTCGAGCAGCACTATGGGGCCAAGCGCCTACACCGGAGTGGCGCTCACAGGCCGCCTGAATGGAGACGCCGCGGGCACTCTGCAGCCCGTCACTATGGTCCCGCTGACTTCATTCGCCTACAACTACGAGAATTGCACGGGATCGCAGCCGTACCAGCGCTGGGGCGACTACGGCTACACCTGCGTGGACCCCAACGACGATATGACGATGTGGACCGTGCAGGAATACGCCTCCGCCACGAACAAATGGGGGGTGCGCATCGTCCAGCTCAAAGCCCCGCCGCCGGCCCTGCCGATCGCGTGTAGTCCCAACACGCTGGCGCCGGGCGCCGCCGGCGCCATCCTCGTCGTCACGGGCGCCTCAACTGGCGGCTCCGGGTTTTTCGACCCCGGGGCCGGCTTCGCCAACCGCCTCACGGCCGGCGTTTCCGGCTCAGGAGTCACCGTCAACAGCGTCACGTACAACAGTCCGACGCAGGTTACGCTGAACGTCACCGTTGCATCCGGCACGCCTAACGGCCAGCGCTCGATCACCATCACCAACCCGGATGGGCAGACGCTCACCAGTGCGGTCGGCGTGCTCAGCATCGCCGGCGTTCCTTACGTGGCCGGCGATGTCGTGAACGCGCTGAAGATCGCCGGAGGCCTTCTCAGTTCGAGCAGCGCGGACATCTCCCGATACGGAATCGTGACAGGCAACGCCGTGAACATAGCAGACGCAACACAGATCCTCCGCAAGGTAACCGGCCTTGTGCCCAATCCCTGACGTCCCCGGGCCGGAACGCGCGTTGCAGTGCGTTCCGGCCCCGGCCTATCATACTGCCATATGGAACCGATGACAGTGCTGGCGGGGATCGCGGCGGGCCTCGGCGCGGAAGCATGCCGACGCAGTGAAACGGAGCGTATCGTGGTTACGGAACACGTCATCGCCCTGCCGATGTGGCCTTCGGCGCTCGACGGTTTCCGCGTGATCGTGGCCTCCGATATGCACGTTCACCCGAACGCCAAGGCGCCCGGTCGCCGGGAGACGCGCCTCGGCCGGATCCTTGGCTCACTCGACGGCGACATCCTTGTCGTTCCCGGCGATGCCGCCAACACGCGAGACGCCGCGCGGATTGCCGCCGGAATCATAGAGATGGCACGCCCTCGATACGGCACATTCATCACATTCGGGAATGGCGAGCACAAACGGGGGGATGAGACTTCACCCATCGCCCGCGAATTGAGTCGGGCGGGCCGGGTGCTCGTCAACGAAAGCGTTGTCCTCCCCGTCGGCGGCGAGGGCATGGCAATCCTCGGTGTCGATGATCCGAGCGAAGACCGGGACCGCCTGGACCTTGCTGGCCGAGGCCTGTCCGGCGACTTGCCCACAATTCTGCTCGCCCACTCCCCGGAAATCGTGACACGACTGCATCGCCGGCCCGTTGACCTCGTCATCTGTGGACACACGCACGGCGGCCAGGTTTGCCCGCCGAACGGCCAGGCACTCTGGACGCAGACACAGACGTTGGAGCGCTCTTCACTGGGCTATGGAACGTTTGGCCCGCGCGATTTCGCGCGATTCACCTCGCGCGACCTCCAGCGCACCAGGATGTTTGTGAGCCGCGGCGTGGGGACCGCCAAGATGGCGGTCCGCGTTTTCTGCCCACCCGAAGTCGCAGTGCTCACGCTCCGCCGCGAAGCCGGCGCCGGCACTTAACGCATCCCCGCTTGGCTCATTTCTTGCTTCACAACATGTAGCCGTATTGTCAACAAGTGCTATCATCCTAAGAGGGTGACGCCTCGACCCGCTCCATGCGCGTCGGCTGGGATGGCGGACAACCTTGCATCTCACGATTCCAACCAGGAAACCGAAAACGAACACTGCCGCGCCATCCGCTGAACTTGTCGCTATCGCACGACTCGCCGTAGCAGGCCGCGCCGACGCCGTGACGGACGCTCTGGCATCGTCGCCGGACCCAATGGCGCTGGCGGACGCGGCCCAACACCACGGTCTCGCCCCGATTTTTCACGTCTTCTCACGCGCCCGGGCCAACGAACTCCCTCCGGAGCTTTCCGGCCGCTTGGCGGCAGCTTATCGCCAGAACAAAGCCCGCGCGATCATCCTCCTCAGCGAGGCCGCCCGCATCGCGCCTCAGTTTGAATCGCGGGGCGTACCGTGCATCCCGTTGAAGGGCGCCGCTCTCGCCGAAGACCTTTATGGTGATCCGGCGATGAGGCCGATGCACGACGTCGATCTGATCGTGCCGCAAAGCGCGCTGGCCATCGCGCGGGAAATCATGCTCGCAGCAGGCTATCACGAAGAATCGGGCGATCTGCGCGCCGGCTTTGAAGAGGAATTCCGTTCGGAACTCTCGTTCTACCGCAGTTCGCCGCACCCGTGCCGTGTGGAAATCCACTGGGGCCTGCTCAATTTCGGCGGCCACGAGGAATGGACGAAAGAGGCGTTCAAACGCAGCGTGGTGACCCCGCGCGGCCGCCGCCTGACCGACGAGGAAACACTGCTCTACCTCGCCGCGCACTCTGCATACCACCACCAGAACGACCGCCTGATTTGGGAGTTCGACGTTGCCCTGCTTCTACAGAGCAAGGGCGCATTGCTCGATGACTCGGTCGTCGGCGAGTTGGCCCAGACGCACCGACTCCTGATGCCGCTCCGCTGGGCGCTGGAAACCGGCGAACGGCTCGGGGTGCCGGCGCCCCCGCACCTGGCTGCGGTATTGCAGCATCGACGGGTTGGACGGGTCGAGCGTTGGGGCTTGCGGTTTGCGCGCGATCCCCAGCTCGCCTCGGCCGTGCGCACCCTTCTCACTCTGCGCAGCACCCCAGGGTGGCGACGGCGGTTGAGGCTGATCGGCGCGAAACTATTCCCGGACAAGGAACACCTCGTGGCGCGGCACCATGCGCACGGGTTCTGGCCGTGGATATATACAAAGCGCATCCTCTCACTGGGCGCCAGGCTTGCGTTGGCCCTTCTCCACATCGGAAAGCCCCGTTCAGGCGACTAACCGGGTCGCGAGAGTCGGGTGCGCCGCCTTCCTGTTCGCCACCGGTCCTTCGCCGTGGCTATCATCACCTTGACATGGAACCTAACAACCACGACCACCCGGGCGACACGCTCAGCCCGCCACCAGCATCCGATCCCAGCTTCAGCAGCGCTCTGGTCGAGCAGGACTGGGTAACGCTTCGCACTCGCGTGGGCATCCGCATCACCGTTTTCGCCGTTTCGTTCATCGCGTTCATCGTCTTCCTCGCGTTCGCCCTCAGCCGCCTCGCCCACGTCCTCGAACTCTTCACGATTGGCCTGTTGCTGGCGATGGCCATCAACCCGGCGGTCGCATGGTTTGAGAAGCGCCACACCCAACGCTGGGTTTCCGTCACGGCCCTCGTGCTGCTCCTCGCGGGTGTTGTCATCGGCGGACTCGCCTCGCTCGCCCCAACCCTGGTCGACCAATCGACCAGGTTCATCAACGATGCACCCCAGATCGGCAACAGCCTGCAGCAACACCTCAAGTGGCTGGACCATCGGTTCCCTGCCGCGCACGTTGCGGAACTCGCCAACCGCCTGCAGAGCGAAGCCTCCCAAAGCCTATCCGGTATCCAGTCCACCGCCACAACCGTCTTCACCGCCAGCGTGACCACCGTGGTGGAAGCGGTGCTCGTCGTCTTCCTCGTAGTCTTCGTCCTCTCCGATCCCCACCCCCTGGTGCGCGGTCTGCGCGGCGTCATGCCTCCGCAGTGGCAACCGGAGGTCACGCGCATCGGCGAGTTGGTTGTCGCGAAGGTCCAGGCGTGGATCCAGGGGTCGTTGATCCTGATGCTGTTCATCGCCGTGCTGGATACGATCGGTCTTCTGGTTCTGGGCGTCCCGTATGCGCTCCTTTGGGGCGTCCTAAGCGGGCTTCTGGAGATCATCCCGACCCTCGGGCCGATCATCGCCGCCGTTCCACCCGCCATCGTCGGCCTCACGATGCCCCACCCAGTCACCGCGCTCTACATCCTGGGCCTCTACGTCGTCATCCAACAGATCGAAAGCAACGTGCTGGTACCCGTAGTCATGAGCAACAAGGTGCGACTCCACCCGGTCACGCTGCTCTGTTTCCTCCTGGTGATGGCGGAGTTCCTGGGCGTCTTCGGAGCGCTGATTGCCACGCCGCTGGCAGCCACTCTGAAGGTCCTCTACATGGAGTTGTACTACCGGCGATTGCACGGCGCGCTACCGCCCGAGGAAGCGAACGATCCCACTCGCCTGAAGCTCAAACGAAGGCGCGCCCGAAAAGCAACGGAGGATGCCGCGCCTTGAGCCGGTATCCGTTCCCCGCGCGCTACTGATGTGTTTCCGGGCCTTCCGGAATCCGAGGCGCGTCAGGACGGGTCGCGCGTTTCTTCCACAGAAACTGAAACAGGCTCTGGGAGGAGTTGGCGCGTACGATCGCGAGAACCACTCGGGGAAGGTGCTGCCCTCCGGGGTAAGCCAGGTACCGCGGCTCCCATTCCGGGCCGAACTTCTCCTTGAATGCATGCAGCCCCGTGAAGCGATAGAAGTGGTTGAAGTGGTGGTACAGGACGTTGATGGCCGCATCCAGGGGAGCCCGTGATTCCGGTTTCGGCGCCAGTCCCTCGGTTTCGTTCTCCGGGCACTCCGAATCCGGCACCTGCAAGCCGGTGCTGAGGGGGCTGAGGCCCAGGCCGTACGCTTTCCAGCCCTCTTCCTTCAGCGCCAGGGCCTCCCTTGCGAAGAGGTATTCCATCACGCCGTTTGGCGCATCGGGACGGCGCCGCATGAGATCGGTGGCCCACCCGTCGGCACGGTACATAGGGACGAGTGTCTCGAACGCCAGGACGCGGTTCTGATCGTCCAGGGCAACCATCATCGGCTGCTGCGCGGCCACGGACGGATCCCAGTACCCCAGGCTGAACGTCTTCTCGCTGCCCTTCTGCTCTCCCAGCCACAGATCGCTGACCTCCTGAATGTGCGGAAGCAGGTTCAGCGGGTCCCTGGCGAGATCGTAACGGACGGCGCGCACACCTCGGCGCTCAATCGCCGCTACTGCGTTCCGCACTTTCTTCATCCGGCTTCCCTCCAGCGAGAATGAATCCAGGCGAACGACAGCATCTTCGCCGATCTTCAGGGTCCGAAGATCCGCCGCGTGATATGCCGGAAGATAGTCGGGCACGACCTGGTAAAACGCCGGCAGCCAGTCGTTGCGCGCGCACAGGTTGCAGAACTGAAGCACCAGTGCCGGCACCGCTTCGGGAGGCGCAATCGGGTCTCCCAGCGCCAGTGCGACGCCAGCGACGACCTTGTACGCGATAACGCCGGACCGATCCGCGTTGAAGCAATAGGCTTTATCCGGAAGCAGTGCGAAGTGGGCGATGGTGGTGCGCCCGTGCCGGATCAGCAACCCTCGCACGACTTCGCGGTCGGCAACGGATGGCTTTCCGCGGACCAGCAGTGGTCGCAAGAGCATCATCAGGCCATACGACAGCGAACCGACGCTCACCGCGTAGATGCTGTTAATGAACCACCACGCGCGAATCATCTGCCACGTGAGATGCCGTGAATACATCGCGTGAATGGGGTGGACCTTCACGTCCCCATATTGGAAGAACAAGGCCAGAGTTGCTTGCAGCGCTTGCACCGGCGTGTGGATTCCCACAAACCGCGTGCGGAAGAACCAGAACCCATAAGTGCCATACACAGCGGTGAAAAGCACCGCCGCGATCACCGTCGCAACACCGTACCATACGGACGGCGGATCGCTTTCGGCATGGAAGAACGGCCTCAACAGGACGAGGCCCAGCATGAGCGAGAGGATAACGAGCGATTCCTCGTAGTCCAACCCTTTGATCAGATGGAGGCCGAACGAGACGCCAAGGGTGGCGAATGAAAGCGTCCACGCGACACGCTTATGCCGCCAGAGCCCGCGGGCCAGCATGATGAGATAGAACCCCGCGACAACCGTCAGGATGCGGCTTCCGTGAACCACTTCCATGCCGAATATCGCGTGGACGATTCGCGAACGCTCCGCGGTATGGGCGGCGATGACGCTGGCCACGTTGACGAATCCCATCAGCGCCACGAGAACGGCGATCAGCCGAACCTCCAGGCGGCGCTTCAAGGGCATTTGGCTGGCGAAAATTGCGGTGTCCATAGCGGAGGGCTCAGGGATGGGCGCGGAATCGCCGGTCAGCGAACAGCAGGCAGTCTCTCAGCCGCCGGCTCCAGAAGGCGAATCCGTGCGCGCCGGTGGAGATTCTGAGATCGGAGTCCGCGCCCAGTTCCTGGAGACGCGCCGCGAATGCGCGGTTTTGGCGCACGTACTGGTCGTGCGCACCGCAGATCAGAAGTACATGCAGCGAGGCCGGATCGTGAACTGTCACGATGGTGTCCTGCGGAGAATTCGCCCGCCACAGATCCATCCGCCCGCCAAGTACATGCCGGGCGATCGGGGTGAAATCCGCCGCCCGGAAATAGCCCGACATTGCACAGGCAACCGAGAACACCTCCGGATGGCGGACGGCCAGGTTGGCGGCAGCGAAGCCCCCCATCGACACACCCGCGACCGCGCGGTGTCCGGCATCCGCTTTCGTCCGATAGTTCGCATCCACTCGGTTCACGACTTCATCCAGTAGATACCGTTCCACACTCCACGATCCGTCCGGACGATCCATCGCGCCATTGCAGTCGAACTGCCCGCGCGGACCCTGAAGGTCGGGGCAGACCAGTATCATCGGCGCGACGGAATCCGCCAGGATCATCTTTTCCAGCGTAACGTTCGCGCTGCCCTTGACAACCCAGTCCCGCGCTTGGCCGGGGCAGCCGTGCAGCAGATAGACAGCCGGGTACCTTACCTCCGCATTCTCCGGGTCATCGTACCCGGGAGGCAGGTAGACGAGCATATCTTTGTTTGCTTTGAGAATCCGGCTGCGGAAAGCCACCCGCCGCAGGGATCCGGACATGCGCGCATGCAGGTCCTGCTCCTCCTGCCGGTCACTCAGCAGATCGTTGACCAGGACACCGACCGGAATCGCGACAATGACGAACGCCGCCGCGGCCAACGCGTAGCCCAATCGTGTTTTGCGGTTCATTTTCATCGTCGTGGCGGCAGGTCAGGCGCCCTTCGTTCCGTGTAAAGCGTGCTTCGCCAGCACCACACCGATCGGTATCGGAAGCCAGTATTGAATCAGCCGGTACGTTCCGGTTACCAGCATGGCCACCGTGAGGTTGACGCCGAAAAGAGTGTGAAACGCACCGGCCATGCCGACCTCAAAAGCCCCCAACTGGCCGGGTATGAATGAGATGAAGCCCAGCAGCATCGCGATCACGAAACCGGCGGCGACGAACCCGATCGGCTGCGGGTGCCCGAACGCCTGGAAAACGCACCACACGTTGAAGACATCCAGCACATTGTAGCCCAGCGCGGGAGCAACCGGCCTCAACAGGCCTTTCGGGTTTGCCGTGACATCACGACGCAGGGTACCCATACGCTCGACCATCGCCGATGCGGAAGCCTCTGGAGTTTCCGAATGCTCGCGCGAGGGGCGCAGCCTTCGCAGCCTTCGGACGATCCCCGCAAGTGTTCTCTCAAGAGCCTCCTGTTTGCCCAATCCCCACCAGAGGAACCCGATCACGCCACCAATCACCGCCACCAGAAGCGCCGCCGCGAGCACTGCCCTTCCCGGTAAATGCCCGATTACGGCCAGGTACACAAACGTGGCGGCAACGACAAGCAAGTACGTCAGGTAGTCATAGATGTAGGTGAGACCGATGGCGAAGAGGGCGCGGTCCGGCGGTACGCCTTCCGACTGCAAGGTCGCCACCATCAACGCCGAACCGCTCGCCCCACCGGTGGGCACGATGCGATTCACCGCGTTGAAGGCTGTGACCTTGGCAATCATCTCGCCCCAACCGAAGCGGTAACCGGCGAGTCCCAGGGCCGTCTGAAACAGCTTGCCGTTGCTGACGCTTCGCAGACACTCCACGATGCAGGCGAGCACCAGCCAGCCCGGCCGGGCGCCGCGGAGGAGGAATGCCATGTGGCGGAGGTCGCCGAGTTTGAGCAGCACGAACGCGCCGCAAATGACGAAAATCGCCGGCAAGACGATAGCTCGCCACCCAAGGGAGGTCCCCGCAGCGCTTGCGTTGCTCCGACGTTTGTCCATGGCTCGTTCAGATCGAAAGCGGTTTGCCGGGCTTCTGGAGGTGGAGTTTCCACCACAGCCCCACCAGACTGGTGCCATAACTAACGGCGTGGCGGGGAATCAGAAGCGGATCGGTCCCTCTGCCGGCGCGATTTCGCTCGCACGTGAGCGCAAGGCGATAGCCCGCCGCGCGGACCGCTTCCACGGCAGCACGGTCGAGATCGCCGTAAGGGTAGCAAAAATCGACTACTGGACGGTTGAGGGCTTCTTCCAGCGCCTCGCGGCTCCCGACAATTTCGCGCTGCAGATCGATCGGATCGAGGCCGGACAACCGCCGGTGGGAGGCCGTGTGACATCCGACCCGGGCGCCCTCCGAGTCCACTCTGCGCAGCGCATCCGCCGACATCAGACGCGCGCTGCGGAGGCCTTCGGACGGCAGCCAGGCCGCTTCAGAATCCATCAGCCCGGAAACCATGTAGACGCTCGAAGGAAAGCCGCGGCGCCGAATCGCCGGGTGGGCTATGGCGGCGAAATCCGCGTAGCCGTCATCGAACGAGAGGTGAACCGCGCGCGAAGGGATCTCCTTGGCGCCAGTCACGCAGGCATAGACTTCATCGAGTGACAGCACGTTGTACCGGCCAGCCTTGAGGAACGCCATCTGGCGGCGGAACGCGCCGGCATCGCAGTAGACTGCGCGATGCGCGTCCACCCGGCCGAACGTTCCCACCTGGTGATACATGAGGATGGTAATCATGGGCGACGCGTGTGACGGGCAAGGCCTCAGCCCTTCAAGAGTTCGCGATACTGGGTTTCGATATCGTCGACCATCCGTTTCACGGTGAAACGTTCGCGAACCATCTTGTCGGCGGCCTCGACATAGCGGCAGACCTCGGGACCATCCAGAGCACTGGCAAGGCCGGCGCCAAGGGATTCGGGGCTGTCTGGTTCCACCAGAATTCCGGTTTCGCCGTGCGTCACCATTTCCGGCGTTCCGCCAACCCGCGAGGCAACGACGGGCGTGCGCGCGGCCATCGCCTCCAAAAGGGTCAGCGAAAACGACTCCCTCCGGGAGGGCGCGGCGAGGACATCGTATGCGCCGAGCACTTCGTACGCGTTCGGCACGGTGCCGAGGAATTTCACCGAGCCGTCAAGGTTATGCCGCTCCACGAACGAGCGGAGCTTGAGTTCCGTGTCGTCGTCTCCACTGCCGGCGAGGACGAACGTTACATTCGGACGCTCCAACTTCCATTTGGCGGCAACCTGGAGAAGGATATCGATCCCCTTATCCGGGATCAGGCGCGCAAGCATACCGACGACCTTGCCGCCCGGCACGACGCCCCACTCCGCGCGAAGCGCGGCGACCCTTCCCTCCGGCGTGCCGCACGCGGGGATTTCAATGCCGTTGTGCACGGTGCGAAGCAAGCCATCCGGCACACCGTGGCGGAGAAGGTTCTGGCGCGCGGCATCGGACACGCAGATGACGCGGTCCGCGCCCGCGTAGTATTTGTAGGTGTGCGTAGCGTGACACGAAGCGATAACCGGAATACCGAGGCGGTGGCCGGCCTTGACGGCGTAGAACGTGCCGCGCGTCATATGAGAGTGAATGATGTCTGCGTGCGTCATCCGGGCGAGTCGGCCCAGCCGTCCTACGGAAGTAACGTCGAGGAGTCCGTCCATCGCCAGGTGAAACGGCTTCACGCGCGTTCCCTGTACGGCGTCCCACATCCAGCCGCGGTTGGGGCAGGCGAGGTAAACCTGGTGTCCACGGTCCATCAGGGCTTCGCCAAGCGAAACTACATGGCGCTCAACGCCCCCGATGGTATGGCTGTGCATGACCTGGATGATTGTCATAGGCTGGTAGATCGCGCAATGGACCCGGACAGGGCCGTCGGATGCGCGGCTGCTCTCACATTATGGGCGCGGGACATCACCGCGAAGGAAATCTTTGATGAGTGCGCCGACCCGGTCGATCTCGAGGAGACATGCGTCGTGACCGTCTTCGCTGTCGATCTCCTCGTATCTCGCGTCGACGCCGGCGTATTTTGCGGCGGCGACCGCGCCTCGGAGTTCGGCCGGAGGAAACAACAGGTCGGAGGCGACGCCGACGACCATCAGGCGTGCCCTGATCGCCTGGAATGCCTCCTCACGGCTGCCGAATGGGCGGGCGATGTCCATCGTTTCGAGTGAACGCAACGCTGTGAGGTAGCAGTTGGCGTCGAACCGCGCCACGAGTTTGGCGCCTTCGTTATCCAGGTATTCCTCGACGGCGAACTTGCTCGGCAGGTTTTCCCCATCGTGCCCATCTGCGTTTGAATTGCCAAACCACCCGCCGAGGTAAGGCGAGGAGTAATAGGTGATCGTTGAAATCTTACGCGCAAGGCTGAGGCCCGCGAGCGGCAGGCGCCCCGTGCCATAGTAATCGCCGCCCTGGTAGTCCGGATCTGTCAGGAATGCCTGCCGTGCCACGTAGTTCCAGGCGATCAGCATCGCGGACGCCACCGGAGCGGACGCCACCGGGATGCAGTGCCGGACCATATCCGGGTAGGCCACCGCGAACTCCCAACTCTGCGACCCGCCCATGCTAGGCCCTGAAACCGCCTCCAACTGGCGGACTCCAAGGTGACGCAAGAGATGCCAGTGCGCCGTTACGATGTCGCGGATCGTGACGTCGGGAAATGCGCTGCCGTAAGGCCGCCCGGTCTTGGGGTTAATACTCGCGGCGCACGTGGAGCCGCCCCAGCCGCCGAGCACGCCGGCGCAGACGACGAAGTGTTTATCCGTGTCAAACGCGCGCCCGGGGCCAATGAGCGGGTCCCACCACCCGACGTAATCCCGGCCCTCCATACGTCCCGCCGCGTGCATGTCGCCCGTCAGGCTGTGGCACACCAAAACGCCATTGTCGGCGTTTTCGTTGAGTGTACCGTATGTCTGGTAGGCCACGGTGATCGGCCCGAGGCGATCGCCGCAGACGAGGGGCATTTCGTCCGGTGATTCCGCGAAGGTGAAAGTTTCCGTCTTCGCGCTAAGTCCGCTCTCGGCGAACGGGCGCGGTTTTCCAAAGAGTGATTCTGCCATGTTCTGGTGTCAGGTATCAGGTGTCGGGTGTCGGGTGTCAGGTGTCGGGTTCCGTCTGGAACCCGACACCTGTAACCTGTCACCTGGTTGAGGCCTTCAGGGCCTGGTCGAGATCGGCGAGAATATCCTGCGGGTCCTCGATGCCGATACTGAGGCGGATGAGATCCGGCAGCACGCCGGCCGATATCTGTTCCTCCTCGGTCAATTGCTGATGCGTCGTACTGGCCGGATGGATCACCAGGCTCTTCGCGTCGCCAACATTGGCGAGAAGACTGAACAGCTTCACGCTGTTGATGAACTTGCGTCCGGCTTTAAGGCCGCCCTTGATGCCGAAACTCATCATCGCGCCCTGCCCCACCGGCATGTACTTCTGCCCCAACGCATACGTTTGGTGGCTCTCCAGGCCGGGATAGTTCACCCAACTGACCAGATCGTGGGCTTCCAGGAATCTCGCCGCGGCCAGCGCGTTGTCGCTATGGCGACGCATCCGGAGGTGAAGTGTTTCTAGCCCTATCAGGAACATGAAGGCATTGAACGGAGACAGGCAGGAACCGATATCGCGGAGCCACTGAACACGCGCCTTCGTGATGTACGCCATCGGGCCAAGGGCCTCGAAGTACTTCAGGCCGTGGTAACTCGGGTCGGGTTCCGTGAACTCGGGGAAGTTGCCGTTGCCCCAGTCGAACTTGCCGCCGTCAATGATCACGCCGCCGATGCTGGTGCCGTGCCCCCCGATGAATTTGGTGGCGCTGTGGAGCACGATGTCCGCACCGTGCTCGAGCGGACGGCAGAGAAACGGGCTGCCGAAGGTGTTGTCCACGATCAGCGGCAGGCCGGCATCATGAGCGACCTCGGAGACGGCGGCAAAATCCAGGACGTTGAGCGAGGGATTGCCCATCGTCTCAGCGTAGAGCGCCTTGGTCCTGGGAGTGATCGCGGCCTTGAAATCTTCGGGCTTGGTGGGATCTACCAGTTTGACAGTGACGCCCATCTTGGGGAACGTGGCCGTGAACAGAGTGTACGTGCCGCCGTAGAGATTGGACGACGCGACGATCTCGTCGCCCGCACGCGCAATGTTCAAGAGGGCGATTGTCTCAGCCGCCTGCCCGCTGGCAACCGCCAGGGCGCCCGAACCGCCCTCCAGGGCGGCCATGCGATCTTCAAACATGGCCGTGGTCGGATTGCCCAAACGCGTATAAATGTTGCCGGCCTTGGAAAGCGAGAACACGTCCGCCGCGTGCTGGGCATCGTCGAAAAGGTAGGAAGTTGTCTGATAGATGGGGACGGCCCTCGACTTCGTCGTCTCGTCCACCACCTGCCCCGCATGCACCGCCTTGGTATCGAATCCCCACGCGCTCGTTTCGCTGTCCGCCATCTTCGCTCTCCCCCGGTTGAAGTCGTTATATCGTATTATGGCTTTTCAGGAGCCCGCACGCGCAAACGGGCTTCCCATCGAAGCCGAGGAGACAGGGGCAGGGTGCTAAGGCGCCGCGGTTACCGTGTAGGTTCCGTCGGGCAGGTACAGCGTGTAGGCGCCGGTGAAGGAAGAAGTGGCCGTCGCAGTATACGAAAACGCCCCACCGGCGGGAATCGTTGCCAGGTTTGAACTCGCCGTGATCGCGACGTTTGCGGCCGCGCTCCCGTTCACCTGGGTGACCTTGCCTTGGATGGTGCGAAACGCCGGAAGGGGTGGCACCGCAATGTTCTTGATCGCGTTGTGCGCCAGCATGGTGTATGGGAGCATGAAATAGACCAACGTGTTCGCGTTGGGGCTGGTGATGCCGATTGAGAAGATATGCTGGCCCGGCTGAATGCCCACAAGGTAGTCATTAGCGGAACCCAAGAGCGTATACGACGCCGTGGTATCCGCCGTGCCGGTGGGCTGCAACCTTGAATAGAAGTCGATCGGCGGGTTGGCCGTCGGAGACGTAACGGCGCCCCCCAGTTCGTACAGTTGGGGAAAATTGAGCGTGGTGGACGTTGCGCCTGTCACGGTCAGCGGATTGTAATACATCACGTAGTAGAACGGGCTTGCGCCGCTGCTGACTCCGAATTCCGTGGCAACCTCCACGTAGTACTTGCCGGCGGGTACGTTGATGCTTGCGGGAGGCAGGGTCACATCGCGCGAGACATCGTTGAGCCGGTATGTCGATGCCGTCCCGCCCGTGTCGGTCAGATAGACCTTTGAGGTGGCGAACTGGGGAGCGCTGACCCCGGTAAAATTCAAGGTGAGAACGGGGGGCGTCGGCAGTGCCGCCCTCTTCAGAGTCAGGTTTGAAACAGGTCCGAAAACGGTCAGCGGGGTACCAACCGCCATCGCCGTATCCGTTTTCTCGACCTCGCCGCTGCCGTTGGTTGTCTCCTTGTGTGTGACGGCTACCGGCTGGTATACCCCTGCGGGAAGGGGCACAGAGAACGCGCCGGTTGTCGTGTCCAGCGAGGCAGGACCGAACACCGTCCCCGTTGTCGTGTTCGCGAACGCGATGGCGCCTGTGAACACTGTATTCGACAGGTCCGTGAGCTTTCCCGCCACCGGGTAGGCGCCGGGCAGCAGGATGTTTTGCGTGGCGTTACCGGAGACTGTGAGGGTCAGTGTCGTTGAGACCGCGGCGGTGGCGATCGGCGGGTCGAGGCCCAGCGACATTCGAGCGATCTTCACCGCGTCGGCAATGCGAACGGCGCCGTCAAGACCGTCGGGCGCCACGTCCGCGGCGGCCTGTTGGGCCGTCGTCGGTTTCACGAGCCCACCGACGATTTTGAGCGCCAGTCTGGTATCGGCCGACGAGATGACTCCATCTCCCGTGATATCCCCCGTGCCGGCAATGCCGGCCGAGGCGCCGCAGAGCAGAGCCAACACCGTGAGTACGCGTGTCATGAAATACCCTCCGGGATTCATGCTAGCACGCGAACGTCAGAAGCGGCCCTTGTGCGTCCTCACACCCTCATGGTGTGCCGGTGCGGGACACTCACCCACGGCAGGAGGCACACGTAAACGTGCTCCCACTCAATCGCGGGCGCGTCCAGAGGAACCGGGTAGCCATCGGCGTCCATCACCTCGGCCTTACTGAACTCGATCGCTTTGAGGAAAGCCCGATCGTAGATCCGGATGGCGTCGCGGACAGTGGACCGCTCACGCACATCTACTCTAAAGTCGTTAACAAACACCGTCAGAACCCGCTTGCGAGTCACAATCATGTCAACAGCGCTCCTTTGTTTGAACTGTTGTTATTGTCCCCGGCGGTACTGAAACCGGCATTAACGCGAGGTGAAATGGAGGATAAGGCGTATCTCTACGCGGCGATCGGCACGACTTGGGAACGCTGCTTTGCTAGAATGAACGCAGATAACAGGGATTCACCCGCTACGCTTCGCGCGTGCTGGAAGGCAAAGGATTACCACTCATGGAAATGCGAACGGAAAAAGACTCACTGGGCGAGAAGCAGGTACCGGCGGACGCCTACTACGGCATCCAGACCCAGCGGGCGGTGGAAAACTTCCCCATCACCGGTTTGAAGCCCTTCCCGCAGCTGGTCGAAGCCACTGTGCTCATCAAGAAGGCCGCCGCCGAAGCGAATCGCGACCTCGGGCGCCTGAAACCTGAAGTGGCGGAGAAGATCATCGCCGCCGCCGATGAAATCCTCGGCGGGGCCCTGCGCGACCAGTTCGTTGTCGATCCGATCCAGGCAGGCGCCGGCACCAGCCACAATATGAACACGAACGAGGTCCTCGCCAACCGCGCCAGCGAGATGCTGGGCGAACCGCGCGGCGCTTACACGACGGTCCATCCGAACGACCACGTTAACATGGCGCAGAGTACGAACGATGTATTTCCGACGGCAATGCGCATCGCGTCACTCCTCGCGTTGAAAGACCTTTACCCTGCCCTCAACGCGATGATCGCGGCGCTCGACGCCAAAGCAGTGGAGTTCGACGGCATCGTGAAGTCCGGGCGCACCCACCTCCAGGACGCCGTGCCCATCCGACTGGGCCAGGAGTTCGCGGCATATGCAAACGCCGTGGCCAAGGCGAAGGACGGGATCGAGGAGGCGGCGGTTCGAGTGAAGGTCCTGGGCATCGGCGGGACGGCCGTCGGCACCGGTCTGAACGCCGGGCCACTGTACCCGTTTAAAGTCGTGGAATATCTCAACGGATACACCGACCTCGAACTCAGCAGCAACGCGGACCTGATCCACGCCATGCAGGATCAGACCCCCGTGCTGGACCTGTCCGCGGCCATGCGCACACTCGCCGTCACCTGCATCCGTATCGCCAACGATTTCCGGCTTCTTTCCTCCGGCCCGATGACCGGACTCGATGAAATCCGCATGCCTCCGGTGCAGCCGGGCTCCTCCATCATGCCGGGCAAGATCAACCCGAGCATGGCGGAAATGTTGAATCAGGCGTGCTTCCAGGTGATCGGCAACGATACCGCCGTGATGATGGGCGCCCAGGCCGGTCAGATCGATCTGAACGTGATGATGCCCGGCATGGCCTTCGCCATCCTGTTCAGCATCCGCATCATGACCAATGCGCTGGACGTGTTCACCCGCTTTTGCATCGAGGGCGTGACGGCGAACGCCGAACGCTGCCTCATGTACGCGCACAAATCCGCCACGGTCGCCACCGCCCTGAATCCGTACATCGGATACGCCAAGGCCGCGGAACTGGTAAAGGAAGCGCTCAAGACCGGCAAGACAATCATCGAGCTTGCCGAGGAGAAGGGCTACATGACCCGCGAGGAACTTGAGAAGGTTCTGGACCTCCGGAAGCTGACGGAGGCGTAGCGGCGATTGAGCGCGGAAGCCGATAGCTTTGCGGTGGGCGGACCAGAACGCGGCCACCTGTACAAATGAGCGTTGAGTACGAATGGGATGAACGTAAGGCAAGCGCCAACCGCGTCAAACATGGTGTAGATTTTCCTGACGCCGTCGCAGTGTTCACTGATCCGCACGCGATAACGATCGAAGACGAGAGCTACGCGGAAGCCCAGTAGGCCACTATTGGTCAGGACTCGCTGGGTCGCATCCTCGTGGTGGTTTAAACTTGGCGCCTTGCAGAGATAATCCGCGTGATTTCCGCACCTCGAGCGACGCGCCGGGAGCGCATCCGGTATGCGGAAGAGTCATGAGGGAAAAGACGGAGTACAATTTCAGCGGGGGTCGCAGAGGGGCAGTAACTGAACTTGACGCCGGCAAGACCCGGCTCACAATTGTCATTGACGAGGACGTGCTGGATCGGCTCCGGCAACAGGTCCACGCCAACGGTGGCGGAGATTATTCGGCATTGATCAACGCCGCGCTCCGCGAGCATACAGCAAACCGAGGGGAACCGCTTGAGCAGTTGCTTCGGCGCGTGCTTCGGGACGAACTGGTCCCCGCCGCATAGGATCGAGCGTCCACACCCTTATCGATCTGGCGCGACGGAGAATACTTGACTAGTGAGCGACCAGCTTGGTCGGCGTCGTCATGCTTTGAGGTCGTCGATGCGGGCGAAATTCAAATACCTCTCCCTAAACTCCAGCGGCCACCGGTCCGCTGTGTGCCGTTCGATGGCGGACACAACATCCTCGATATTCCACGCAGTGAAGGTGCGTGAATCGCACAAGCACTCGCGATACGCCGTCACGGCTTTTCCACATGCCGTATTGCCTCGAGGAGCGACGACCGCGAAGAGTGCTTCCGTGAATCCGTCGGCAAGCGCCAGGCTGCCGGCGAGAAGATGGTCCCTCCACAACTGCTGGAGCGGCTGTTGGTGAAGGGCTACCAGTGACTCCTTCCGGAAGCAGCCCATCGCATCCGCCACCTCATCATACCGGGGCCGGTGCCTCGCTGCCTGGCCCGCCATGTTCTCGTGATACTTCACCTCTATCCCCACGCAGCCTCTTTGCCCCTTGCCGTTGAGGTATTCGAAGTACGCATCGAACGCTGAGTTGTCCGCGCTGTACCGGGCGTCCCCCCGTCCGGGAGAGTGCTCGAATTCGAAGCGAATGACCTCTTTGACGCGGCCATCGGACAAGTCTCGAAACACCGCCGTCGCTAGCGCCGGATCCGCCTGCAACGGGGCGAACAGGTTGATGCAGAGCGGTTGGCTGGACAGGAGGTCGTTGAAGATTCGCGGATACCCGAAGAGCTTGCCCTCGCGGCGGGCATTGTATAACTCACGGCTCACAGCCGCCTGTGCTGCGGGCGTCAGGTAGTTGACCAGCGTTTCCTCCGCGAACGGCATCGCCAACCGTGAGCCCAAGGGCTTACCTCTGTGCAAACCGATAGGGTAATCTCTCGCCTCACGCCAGATAGCCTGCAGGATACGGGCACGGCGTTGGAAGGGGCTGTCTGTCGACACAAAAGCATCGTGAATGCCGGCAATATCTGCGAGGCTCTGCATAGTGGATCTCCGTTTGGCGCTGGATCATAGCAAGTTGGCATGGCATCGTGGTTTGCTCACACAATAGCACGTAATACGTGATATCACATGACATGCCGCGAAGTGGCGTTGTCAGTCGATTCTGCAACGCCCCGGAGAACGACGATGAACCAGACGTGTTGGGACCCCGCTACCAATCCGGAGATCAGTAACCTCCGGCACGTACGTCGCCTCGCGGCCTGGAACCGCGTGATCGCGCTGACAGAGATCATTGGAGGCGCCTTAGGCCTGGTGTTGGTCGCGCTCAGCCGCATCGAGACTGTCGGCATATTTATTATGCTGATGACGCTGGTATTCGGGTCCGCGGTCTACGGCGGGTGCCTTCTCTGGATGGGATCGCGTCGTGGAATTGCCCTCTCCTTCGTGGTGCAGGGCTTGCAAGTCTTCCAGTTCGGCGCTCCTCTCCTGGCATACCACATCCTTATCGGGCCTTTTGCCAGGATTATCGCGTCTATGACAGGCGCCAATTTGCGACTCGGCGTAGCCGGAGGCTTCCGAAGCGACTTCTTTATCTGGATTGGCGATCGCGTAGCTGAGCAAACCCCACCCTTCTTCGGCCCGGCGGGCGCTACGTTGATTGGGATTAATCTCCTCGCGCTCGGTGCGAGCGCGATACTGTTGTGGCAACTCGCCGGGCCGCCAACGCGGGCCTGAGGCGGGATCTGCGCCGTAAACATGGCCGTTTCCTGTTTCCTTTGGCGGACGCATTGACAGTACCCTGTTGGTGGAGGGACGCCGCGCGGCCGTGCCGCGACTATACGCGCCGTCCCAAAGAGGAGCCACCGCATGCGAACCGTTGCGATCGGAGCCGCCGCGCTGTTGTGCAGCGCATTCTCCGCAGCTCACGCTGCGCCAAAGCCCATTACCGTTAAGGTCATGGCGCTGAATTTCGACCCTCGAATCCCTGCCGAGGGCAACAAACCCCTGCACATTGTCTGCGGGTGGAACGACCCGCGGAAGCTGGCCGACGGATACATCTCGGACATCAGGAAATCCAGCCACGGCCTCGTGAACTACAAAATCGTCACGTGGAAAGAGATAAACGACTTTCACACCAAGATCGACGGCTTCAAGTACACGCCTGAGTCCTATATGGCTTGCCGCAAGGCCAAGGGAGGCTGGCACGACCCGGACACCGCCGACTACCCGAAAACCTTCCAGGATTTCGGCATCCTGCCGTTAATCGACAGCGGAAAGATCGACGAGGTCTGGTTCTTCGGTGCACCCTACTTCGGCTACAATGAGTCCGCCATGGCCGGGCCCGGGTCGTTCTACATCAACGGTGAAGTCTACGACAAGGTGCCATCCAAGCGCGCCTTCGCGATCATGGGCTTCAACTATGAGCGTGGCGTGGCCGAAATGGTCCACGACCTCTGTCACCGCACGGAAAGCACGATGGCTCGAGTGTACGGCGGTTGGAAGGTGGATGAACTGACGAACAACTGGGCACGGTTTGCCGCGAACGACAAACAGAGCAACGGCGTCGCCGCCGTTGGCACATGCCACTGGCCGCCCAACGCTGAGCACGACTACGATTACGGCAACCCGCGCACCGTTCAAAGCGACGCTGACGATTGGCTGAACTACCCCAACCTCACCGGCGCGAAGAAGCCCGTCAACCGCGACACCTGGGGCGGCCCCGACTGGCAGCGCAACTACCTCAACTGGTGGTTCACCCGCGTGCCGCACGTAGCCGGAGTCAACGCCGACGGACGCCTCAACAACTGGTGGGAGTACATCTTCAACTTCAACAAATACGACGAAACGGGAAAGCCGAAGCGATAACCGACGGTGACCGCGACAGGGAAAGGGTTTCCGAAGTCACACTATGATATCGAACAGAACCATCCGGCTGGGCAAGGGTCTCCGGCATGTGGCGTTAGCTCTGGAAGAGGGCCGGCTCCGGCTCTCGGTGATCGGCACGTACATCGGGCCACCAGACACTGAGTGCCCGCTGTGGACCCTCTCCCTGCGCACCCCGGAAGGCGCCACACTCGACGTATCTGCGGACGCCGCCGGTCTGGGCGACGTTCAACGCGATACCGGGAGCGCCGCCTTCACGTGGATGCTATCCCTTGGCGGTAGCGAAGCTGCCGTCCGCGTTCAGGTGGACACAGACACCCCAGGCACGCCGAGCCTGTCGCTGTCCGCCACGCTGCCCGATGGGTGGAGCGTCGCCGAGGCCGTCTTCCCCTTGGTTCGGCTGTCCCGCACGGACGATATGCGCCTGGCGACGCCCACTGGCTGGGGAATCGAACGCGAGGTCACTCCCGGCATGGAGCTGGAACTGGTCTACCCGTCATGGCAGTCCACGATGCAGTTCCTGGCCCTCTGCGGCGCCGCTGGGGGAGTCTACATCGGTACGCACGATCCCGCGGCAAACCACAAGGCGTTCCGCGCCCGCGCCGACGGGGACTCCCTCACGCTGGAGGTTGCCCACTTCCCGGCTATCGGCGGGTCGGAATACACACTCGGCTACGCGATATCGCTGGGCGCCTTCGAGGGTGGATATGTTGACGCTGCCAATCTGTACCGCCCCTTCGCCCTGACGGCACCCTGGGCTCAAGCAGGCCCGGTTTCGAGACGTCCCCTGCCACAATGGCTTATAGACACCGAGCTCTGGCTAAAACCCGGCGAAACGCCGTGGACCGACGATGATGCGGAATGCATCGCGGCCACCAGGGCCAACGTGGAGTGGTGCCGAAAAGCAGCCGCCTTCTTCGACGTGCCGATCTCGCTGCACTGGTACCGATGGCACCAGATTCCCTACGACACACTGTACCCGGAATACTTCCCGGCCAAAGCCGGATTCGCGGACGGTGTGAAGGAGGCGCAGGCCGACGGCTTCCACGTGATGCCGTACATCAACGGCAGGCTGTGCGATCCCGAATCGAAGACGTGGAAATCCGGCGGGCAGGACTGGGCGGCACGGGACGAACAAGGCAATCCCTACACGGAAGTGTATGCCTCGGAGGTGCCTCTAAACGTGATGTGCCCCAGCACGGACGGCTGGCGCGGCACCGTCAGCGGACTCGTCAAACGTCTCGTGGATGAGATCGGCGTAGATGGCGTCTACGTGGACCAGATCGCGGCCGCCAAGGCGGAGCGTTGCTTCGCAATGGGGCATCCCCACGCGCCCGGCGGAGGCCATTTCTGGGTGGATGCATACCGCCGCCTGATCGCGGAGGCGCACGCCAACCTCCCTTCGAACGGCATCCTCACCACCGAGGAGAATATGGAATGCTGGATCGACCAGTTCGATGCCCTCCTCGTTGTGAACACGCCGACCAACGAGGGCAGGCTCATCCCCCTGTTCCCCGTCATCTACGCGGGGCACGCGGTGACCTTCGGATTTCAGTACATTCCCAAGACGGAGGCCGTCGAATCCGTCAGCTTCCGCGCGAAGATGGCCCGGGCGTTCCTTTGGGGCGCACAACTGGGCTGGGTGGACGCTGAGAAGGTGATGGCGCCGGACGCCGCCTTGAGTGCAGAGTTCCTGCGCGCGCTGTGCCACGCGCGGCGGGACGCGCACGATTTCCTGTTGTACGGCCAGTTCCTCGCGCCGGTGGAGGTATATGGTGACAACCCGCCCGTGAACGTGGAGGCGCCCGGCTCGTTCGGCGGAACCTACAACCTGGAAATACAGGCCGTCATGGCCACTCTGTGGCGCGCGGAGGACGGCCGGACCGCCGTGGCGATCTGCAACCTCGATGATGCCGTGCACACGGTGCAAGTCTCCGCTTTGGAGGGCGCCGGGCCGATCACACTGGAAGCCCGCGAAGCCCGAGTCATCGCAGTATAGCTTCCGAGGCCCAAGAGAGCTGAATGATGCCGGGCAGCCCTTTGCGTTAAGGGCTGCCCGGCATCACGTTGCACACTCGATCCAGGCGGAAGCGTTAGGGCATCGAGTCCAGGCCGGCCGCAATCCGCGCGATGCGGACGGCGTCAGATATGTCGAGTTTATTTGCCCCGGCGCCGGTCTTCACCACGTTGTAAGCTGCCATCTCCTGCGCGGTGGCAATCTTCTTGCCTCCGACGATGGCCGCCGCGGCCGCTACATCCCGGGCCTGGAACCCTGAAGCGAACAACGGTCCGGTGATGAATATGTCGGGTTTTTCATTGAAATCCATCGGCACAAGGTCCTCGGACGCGCTTACGAATGCGACGTACCGTCCATCGGATGAGGGATACCCGTACCCGCTGGATCTGTTTCCCTGCAGTCCATCCACGCCAACGCTGAGCCTTGTCGTGACGTTAGTCTGCAGGTCTCGCATGAAGACGTCCGCCTCATCGTTTGTGTCATTGGCCACGAGGTTTCGCGCTTTGGAAGTGTAAGTAACATACCGGCCGCTGTCGTTAATCCAGGCGACGATGCTATCCCTGTTGCCGAGGGTCACCCCATCGGGCGCGACGCTGACCGCCTTGTCCGTGCCCGCCGTCATGTCGTGAACGTACACCTGCCCCCAGGGCGAAACGGTACCGGGCAAGGTTGTGTAGACGACGTAATGGCCGTCATAGGAAGTAGAACCGAGCACCCCCGTGGCGACGAGCGACGTCGTGTTCTGTGTGGGGTCGGTGTCGCGAACGTAGACGCGGGGGATCTGTCCGGTGAGGCCGGGCACAAGGTTGTCCGAGAATGAGAAGTACGTGATGTACCGTCCGTTCGATGTGATGTTGGGCTCCTCAGACCCGCTGTTGCTCTGAATGCCCGCGGTGGACTTGCTGACAAGGTAGGTACGCCGCGCCTGAAGGTCGCGCACGAAGATGTCCTTATCCTGATTTGTATCAGGAGCGGCGGTCATATTGGTGGCCCGCGAAAGAAACGTTACGTAGCGTCCGTCCGCGCTGATACATCGTGCCGTGCTCCAACTGTCGTCGTTGGCCTCTCCGCCGCTGTCCGGCACGCTCACGCGGGCCGTTGTGCCCAACCATATGTCTCGAACGAAAACGTCTTGCGACCCATTTGTATCGCCGGCGACTAAATTACTGGCCCACGAAGCGAACGCCACGTAGTGTCCGTCCGCGGACACGGAAACGCTGTCGATCCCTCCGTTCAAGGGCTGCCCATCCGAGGTTGGCGTCACGAGTGTATTCTGGCCGGTCTGCATATCGTGCAGCACTGCCACCGTTCCCGGGCTGTTCGAATGGATGTGCAGATTCTCGGCGTCGGTGACGAACGCCACGTAACGGCCATCCGCGCTGACGGAAATGGGCGCAAACGAGCCGCCCATGACGTCTCCGCTGGCGAAGTTCCACCCACCCATGCCACTGTCCTGGCTGACGCGCGAAAGGCCGCCGAGAGAACGCGAGGCGAGGGTGCACAGAGTGACGGCGACGATGGCCGTCGTTGAGTAAAATCGATGCGATGGTGCCATAGATTGCTCCCTCCTGGAAGCAGAGTGCCGCGCATGACAAGTGGCGCGCGGGCCAATGGCATCATTCCACATCCATCCATCAACCTCCAGCATCAAAAAGCGGGCGGTCTCTCTCTTAAGAGGCCGCCCGGCAACGTGGGAGAACGAAGATGGAGGTTGGACGCTATTTGTCCAACCTCCATCTTGTTCAACTAACCAACGATGGAACCCTGCGCCTTACAGCGCTGTCGGTTCCTCGGGCGGCTCCGGCGCCGGCTCAGGCTCCACGGGCGGCTCAACGACCGCGACTGAGGAGGCTGCAGCCACCGCAACCGGCTCCTTGGCCTCCTCGCCCCCGCGGGCGAAGTGGACGTGGTTGTCATCGTCCAGTTCCGCCACGATGGTATCGCCCTCGCCGAATCGGCCGAGCAGGACCTCTTCGCTCAACGGATCCTCGATGAGGCGCTGGACCGCCCGGCGGATCGGTCTTGCGCCGTAATGCGGATCGTAACCCTCGTTGGCGATCAGTTCGCGGACAGCGTCGGTCATCGTGATCGTCATGCCGTGGCCGGCCAACTGCTTCGTGACGCGCCCAACATGCAGGTCCACGATCTGGTGGATCTCTTCCCGTGTCAACTGGTGGAAAACAATCACCTCGTCCACGCGGTTCAGGAACTCAGGGCGGAACGTGCGCTTCAGCTCGTCCATTACCCGGTTCTTCATGCTTTCGTAGCGCTTGGGCTCCTGAGCCTCGGCCGGACGGCCGCCGCGGAAGCCCATGGACTTGTTGTCCATGATCTCCTGTGCGCCCACGTTGCTGGTCATAATCAGGACCACGTTCTTGAAGTCCACGCTGCGGCCCTGGCTGTCCGTGAGCCGTCCATCTTCCATGATCTGGAGGAGGATGTTGAAGACATCCGGGTGCGCTTTCTCGATTTCGTCCAGCAGGACGACACAGTACGGGTTCCTACGGACTGCTTCCGTTAATTGGCCGCCCTCGTCATAGCCCACGTAGCCCGGAGGCGCGCCGACAAGCCGGCTGACAGCGAACCGCTCCATGTATTCGCTCATATCGATCCGGATGAGTTTATCCTCCGAATCGAAGAGGAACTGGGCGACGGCGCGCGCGAGTTCGGTCTTGCCGACACCGGTTGGCCCCAGGAAGATGAACGAGCCGATGGGGCGCTTCGGGTCCTTGAGTCCGCTGCGGCTGCGGCGGACGGCCTTGGAAACCGCCACAATGGCTTCGTGCTGGCCGATGACTCGCTCGTGCAGCACTTCCTCCATGCGGAGCAGTTTCGCCATCTCGGTTTCAACCAGACGCGTCACCGGGATACCGGTCCAACTCTGGACGATGTGCGCAATCTCGTCTTCGCCGACCACCGTGGGCGCGTTCTGGCGGCGCTCCCGCCATTCCTCGTCCAGCTGGTCCACCTTATCCTGCAGTTCCGATTCCTTGCGGCGGAGTTCGGGATCCCGATCGTACGCGGCGTGTGACGGCAGGCCGGCGCGTTCCTTTCGGACCGCCTCCAGAGCCTGTTTTGCTGCGCGGAGGTCGGCCGGCGGCAGGGTCACCTGAAGCCGCACGCGGCTTGAGGCCTCGTCGATCAGGTCGATGGCCTTGTCCGGGAGGAAGCGATCGCTGATATAGCGGTCGGCGAGTTTCGCGGCGGCGATGAGGGCGTCCTCGCGGATTTCCACCTTGTGATGCTGTTCGTAACGGTCCTTGATGCCGCGCAGGATATCGATGGTATCCTCAACGCTCGGTTCCTTGACTTGAACCGGCTGGAAGCGGCGCTCAAGGGCGGCGTCCTTTTCGATGTACTTGCGATATTCGTCCATCGTGGTGGCGCCGATGCACTGCATTTCGCCCCGCGCCAGCGACGGCTTCATGATATTGGATGCGTCTATCGCGCCTTCGGCCGCGCCCGCCCCGACGAGCGTGTGGAGTTCGTCGATAAACAAGATCACCTCGCCGGCAGCCCGACGAACTTCCTCCATTACGCGCTTCATCCGCTCTTCAAACTCACCGCGATACTTGGTGCCGGCAACCAGGCCCGCCAGGTCGAGGCTGACGATACGGCGGTCCTTCAAGGGCTCGGGGATATCGCCGGTGACGATGCGCTGCGCCAGCCCTTCCGCCACGGCCGTCTTGCCGACCCCCGGTTCACCGATGAGGACGGGATTGTTCTTCGTGCGTCGGCTCAGAATCTGGATGACGCGCTCGATCTCCTGGGTTCGCCCTACCACCGGGTCAAGCTTATCGTTGCGCGCGAGGTCCGTAAGATCCCGCCCAAACTCGTCGAGCGTGGGAGTGCGGCTTCTGGTCTTGGCCTGAGCGACCACGTTTTCATTGTCCTGCAGTGAAAGGACTTCGCGCCGGGTGCGATCCAGGTCGACACCGAGGCGCGCGAGAACACGCCCGGCGATGCCGTCGGACTCGCGGACAAGGCCGAGCAGCAGGTGCTCCGTTCCGATGTAATTGTTGTTGAGCTGGCGCGCTTCCTCGTACGCAAGGTCGATGACGCGCTTTGCGCGCGGCGTCAACTGCATCTCTTGGCCCAGGCGGCCGTCGCCCCTGGCAACCTGGCGCTCTATCTCCTGCCGAACCCGGCCGAGATTGACGCCCAACCGCTCCAGAATCCGGGCGGCCACACTGTCATTCTCGCGGACGAGACCGAGCAACAGATGCTCTGTGCCCACATAGTTTTCGCCAAGCCGGGCCGCCTCCTCCTGTGCGAAGAAAATGACCCGCCGTGTCCGTTCTGTAAATCGTTGCCACATGCTGCAGAATATCCCTTCAACCTGGCCTGGCGCGACGAACGCATTTTGCGTTTCGAGCCATCCCCCACATGTATATTATACCCGGCGCCGCCCGCTTGCGCATGGCCGTCACCGGGAACTACTTGCCGCTCGTCAAAGCCTCTCGCACAAGGTCCGCGCGAGCCCGATCCCGCTGCTCGGGCCGCAGTGCCATCCCGGAAATCGCCTGCAACGACGCCGGACGGACTAGCACGAACAACTGTTGGACGACCGCTCGCCTGACAATGTTCACGAGTTTCAGGTCGAGCCCCAGTTTCAACCGGGACAGCAACTGAAACGCTTCGGCGGTGCTGATGCGCCTTGCGTACTTCAAAACTCCGTAGGCGCGGGAAGCCGCATCCGCAATTCCCTCTCCATCTACATTCAACAGTTGATTACGTGCTTCGCGTTCCGCCGCAACGAGGAATTTCACCGTTGAGTCCACTCTGCTGACGATCTCATCCTCTGACGGACCGAGCGCAAAACGGTTACTAACCTGAAAAACGTCCCCGGCGCTTTCCGACCCTTCGCCGTAGAGTCCGCGGACCGCCACGCCCATGTTGGCGGCCCCGCGCAGCGTCTCGTCGCGCTTGCCAATGAGTTGAAGGCCGGGCAGATGAAGCATCGCGGATGCGCGCAGACCGGTGCCGACGTTCGCGAGATGCGTCGTCAGATAGCCGTAACGCGGCGAGTAGCACCACGGGAGATGGCCGGCCAGCCAATCGTCCAGTGCGTCCAGGATGCGCCACGCTTCACGCACATCGCGCCCGGGCAGAAAACACTGCATCCGTACGTGGTCTTCCTCGTTGATCATCACGCTGAGCGTCCCGGTGGGGCTGATGATGCCCAGTCGGTGCTCCGGGTACTCCGCCATTCCGGTGCTCACGAGGTGGCGCTCAACCAACGTGCGCCTGGCAACCTCATTCAGCGAGGCTACGTGGGCGATCCGGAAATCCGCGAAATCCTGGGAAGCCTCAAATGGAGCGCTGCATGTTTCGGCGACTGCCGCCAGCTCCTGAAGTGTTGCCCGGCCGGGAAAGGGAGCCGTCGCGACATTGCGCGCCAGGCGCATACGCGTGGTGAAAACGACATCGCCCTCTGGCCCGCGCGTCGAAACCCACGCAGGCATCAGACTGACGGCGGCCTCATCGGTCAGGCGTATCAAAGATCGGTCCTCGGGGGCGCGGGGGCAATTCCTCCCGGACGCCCGTTGCGCCAGGCCCGAGGACGCTTTCCGCCGTGAGTGGGATTCGGCATCGCCTTGGAGAGCAGCTCGCTGATCACGGGCTCAAACGCGCCATAGCACTCCGGGCAGCCAACCCGGCCGCGGCGTACCACATCCTCGATGTCGAACCCGCAGCGCGGGCACGAGAGCGATTCCCGTTCGCCCGGCTTGGATAGCCGGGCCAGCAGATCGCCCGCGCCTGACGCCCAGGTATGCCCCGAGGACTCCCACTCGGCGGCGCATTCGGCGCAAAGGCGTGCGGGCCTCGCGCTGTCCGCAGAAGACACTTCGGCCACGGCCGCCCGCTGCCCGCAGTTCTCGCACCAAGTTGTGCCGTATGAGTCCATAGGAGTCTGTCAGCCTGCGGCCAGGGACGCGCTTTCCACGGCCGGCGCCATTCCGCGCCCGGGTCCCGACTCCCGGCCTCCACCGTTCAGTCCTCGATCGGTACGCCTTCGCTCTTAGTACGCGCCCGGAACTTGGCGATCAACTTCTTAGTGATCGGGCCCGGCTTACCGTTACCGATCAGGCGGCCATCCAGCTTGCACATCGAGATCATTTCCGCCCCTGTGCCCGTGAGGAACGCCTCATCGGCGGTGTAGACGTCAAACAGGCTCAGGTTCATCTCCTCCACACGGTACCCCGAGGTGTTCGCGATTTCGATAGCCGTCGCGCGGGTGATGCCTTCCAGTATGCCGGCGCTGGCCGGCGGAGTCATGATCCTGCCGCCGCGGATGATGAAGATGTTGTCGCCCGTGGCTTCGGCCACATAGCCCTCACCGTTCAGCAGCAAGCCCTCGCCGGCCCCCTGGCGGTTCGCTTCGAGCTTCGCCTGGATATTCGCCACATACTTGCCCGTGCTCTTCACGCGCACCTCCAGGCTGTCCGGCCGGGGGACGCGTGACGATACCGTGACCACCTCCAACCCGTGCTCGTACATCTCGACAGGATAGAGTGACAGCTTGCTGGTCATGATCGCCACGGTCGGGTTCGCGATGTTCTTCGGGTCCAGGCCCAGTCCGATACCACGAGTAACGGTGACGCGGATATACGCATCCGACAGCCCGTTCGCCCGAAGCGTCTGCCGGATGGCGTCGCGCATCTGCCTCTTGGTGATGGGGAGGTCAATCATCAGCACGTGGGCGCCATTGTAGAGGCGATCGAGGTGCTCGTCCAGTTTCCAGACCTTCCCTCCGTACGCGCGAATACCCTCAAAAAGGCCGTCGCCGTAGAGGAAGCCGTGGTCCAGGACACTCAGTCTAGCCTCGGCCACCGGGACCATTTTGCCGTCCAGGTACATAACTGGGGTCGCTTCGGTGTCCTGTTGTTTGTCGGAACCGTTGGTTTTCTGCTCGTTTGATTTCGCCATTCGATGATTCTCCTTACTACTCAAAACTCGTTCATCGCTGTAACTGAGTATAGCATCCGCCCGTGGCGTGTCCCGGTCCTCCCCGTTGGGCCCGGGCGCAAAACAGTGACTTTGGTACTACACCATCGCGCGAACAAAGAGCGCATCCTGAATCCGATAATAGCTGATCAGTTCGAAGCGGTCGCGGAGTGGTTATCATCGGCAGCAGGGTTTCGAAAAGTGGGCGGCCGCTCGCTAGATGGCACATCATACATGCGGGATCGGAAACGGAGCGCAACTATGGCACGGCACCGGAACGAGGACGTATTCGACAGCGTGACAACCAGCCTGTGTTCGGTGTGCGCGGAGACAGTCCCCGCCCGGATTGTCCGCCGCGGAACTTCCGTGCACCTTCTAAAGCGCTGCCCCGCCCACGGGCCCCACGAGGAACTGCTGGAAGAGGACGCGAAGTTCTATATGCGCCGCGACGATTACCGCGCCCCTCCAACGCCGTCGAGCGTTGACACCGAGATCAGGCTCGGGTGCCCGCATGACTGCGGGCTCTGCCCCGACCACGCCCAGCACACGTGCATCGGCCTCATTGAGGTGACAAACGCCTGCGACGCCGCTTGCCCCATCTGCTACGCCCGTGCGGGCGGCAACACGGTCCTCGATCTGGCGACCATCGGCAAAATGCTCGATGCATATCTCGAAGCCGAAAGCGGCAATGCGGAGATACTCCAGATCAGCGGCGGTGAACCAACGACCCACCCGCAGATTGTGGATATCATCCGACTTGCGCGAAACAAAGGCATCCGGTATGTGATGCTCAATACGAACGGGATCCGGCTTGCGGAAGAACCGGGTTTTGCCGAATCACTGGCCGAATTCCACGGAGGGTTTGAGATATACCTCCAGTTCGACGGTTTCGATCCGAAGGCATCGCGCGCGTTCAGAGGGACGGACCGCACCGGCACCCACCAGCGGGCGCTCGATCGCCTGGCCGCGACCGGAGTGCCGGCAACACTCGTCAACACCGTCGAGGCCGGGGTGAATGATGACCAGCTTGGACGTATTATCGAATTCGGACTCTCCTCTCCGGCGGTGAGGGGCATCAACTTCCAGCCTCTGGCCTATTTCGGAAACGCGGACCAAAGGCCCTCGGGCGGCCGGGTCACACTGACGGGCGTGATCAAGAGGATTAAGGAGCAGACGAACGGAATGCTTCGCCCGGATGATTTCATTCCGCTGCCGTGCGATCCGAACCGGGTCGCGTTCTCTTATCTGTACCGGCAAGGCGGGCGGTTCGTGCCGATGGCACGGCGTTCCGATCTGCGCCAGTACCTTACCGAGACCGGCAACACCTTGGCGTTCTTCCCGAAAGATGCGCTGGCCCGGATATCCGAATCGTTTTGTTGCGGACAGACGTGTTCGTGCATCGCCGCCGTCAAGGACCTCATCCCGTTGATTCCGCTTGCACGACGAGCCGCCAGGGCAAAGGACAAGGTCGCATTCACCACCGAAAACTTCTTCCGCGTAACGGTCACTTCGTTCCTCGATCGCTACAACTTTGACCTCCAGTCGATGCAGATGGAATGCGTTCACGTGCTGACGCCGGACGGGCGGCGCATCCCATTTTCGGCGTACAACCTGTTTCACCGGGGGAAATGCCGATGAGCGCTGAAACCGTCATATTCGTTTCGCGCCTGATCGTGCCGCTCTGCGCTTCCCTGGTGCTGACTGCCGTGGCGCTGAATTTCGCGCTGGCGGCTGACAGCGGCGCCGTCAAGGTGCGGACCCGCAGTCCCGTGGCAACCGCGTCGATGCTGGCCTTCCTGCTCGCCGTTTACGTCCTGATTCACCGGCACATTGGCGACTTTCGCGTGTTCTCGAACGCTATTTCGGCGGGCATTGCCGCAGCGGGGGCGGCGCTCGTTGCCGCGGGCGGCATCGTGAACGTTCTCGGTCGAATCAGGCTTGGAGGCAACTGGGCGAACCAGGTGACCGTGTACGAAGACCAAACGCTGGTGAGCACAGGCGTGTTCGGCCTTGTGCGCCACCCACTTTATGCTTCCCTGATCTGGATGTTCGTTGGCGCCTCGCTCGTGTACCAGAATGGCGCAGCACTCGCGGCGACGATGCTGATCTTCGTTCCCGCGATGCAGTATCGCGCATCTCTGGAGGAACAGCTGTTGGCGCGGCAATTCCCGGAATACGCCAGCTATCAGACGCGCGTGGGGCGGTTATTCCCCCGCATCTGGCGAAAGGTACGGCCATGAACCCAGACGCGCTTCCGTCAAACTGGGGACTTCGGGCCGTCCTGTTTCACGCGGGCGGCTTAGCCGTGCCGTCGTACGAAACGTTCGTCCTGCTGGCCATCGTCGCCGGTTTCATCGCTTACTGGCTGGCAGCGAGAAAGCAACCTGAGTTGGGGGACCGTTCAGCCTACCTGATCATGGCGGCGCTGGTCGGAGGGGTGTTCGGCGCGAAGGCGCCGGTGTGGGTGATGCATTACTGTGAAGTAGCGGCGGCGCACTCCCCACTGGCGTGGCTCTCCGGCAGAACAATCGTCGGCGGGCTCATCGGCGGAACGGCGGCAGTGGCTCTGACGCGTCCCTGGCTGGGAATGCGCGAGAGGTCCGGCAACCTGTTCGCGGTCGGAATGGCCCTCGCTCTAGCTGTCGGCCGCATCGGGTGTCTGCTGCGCGGATGCTGTTACGGGGTCCCAACCTCGCTGCCGTGGGGCCTGGACCTGGGCGACGGCATCCGCCGGCACCCCACCCAGCTCTACGAATCACTGTTTGCGTTCGGTCTCTTCGCGTGGCTCGTACGCGCTTCGCGTCGGCATCCGTCACCGGGAGCTATGTTCCGCACGTTCATGCTCGCGTACTTCTCGTTCCGGTTTGCCGTGGAGTTTCTGCGGTTCGAGCCGCGAACCGTGGCGGGCCTGACACTCGCGCAAATTGTCTCAATCGGCGTGGTGGGCTACTACTTGACGATCGGACGCATCGCCAATCATCCACCACTTCATGAGGTAGCACCATATGAAACCGTCCAAAGCAGCTGACTTCTTCATTGGCCTGGTCGGGATCTATCTGACAGGGGCATTGATGGCAATCCTGATGCCTGCGGTAGGGTTTGGTGATGAGGTATTACCGGTCGGCATCGTCGTCGCGATTGGACTGTGTATTTGGGCGGTCGCCCGGCAGCGTCCGTACATTGTCCTAGGGATGGTAATGTCCATCGTGTTTCCCGCGCTCGCCTTTGGAGCCTGCACGCTATTACTCAGCGGGGTACAGTGGTGAACCGGACTAAGCTTGGCGATTTCTTCATCGGATTTCTGGGAATCACGGCGGTGGAGGCCTGTATCTATCTGATACTGAGGGAAAGCACCGCGTGGGGACTGATGGCCGTCATCGCCGGTGCTGTGTCGCTCTTGGCGGCCTTTCAAGCGAAGAGACCCTTTATAACGCTTGGAATCGTCGCCACCGCGGTCTTTCCGCTCATTGCGTTCGGCGCTTGTGTTGTCGACGTCTTTCGGCATGGCTTTGACTGAGGAGACGGAAATGATAGGTTATGAACCTGTATCGGTTTCACGGAACGGCTTCCGATTCTGCCGGTGGTCGGTAACCGTGATGGTATGGATCGGGGTCATCTGGCGGGTTGAGGCCTTCATCTTGGCAGCAGCGCTCATCATGGCGGCCAGCGCGATCCTCACAATACGCAACGCCCCCATGATCTGGCTGTGGACGCAGACCGTCGACCGGGCGATCCCCTCACCCAGCGAAATGCTGGATGTTGGCGGGATGCGTTTGGCTCAATCCGTGGCAACGTTCGCGCTGGGGGTTCCATGGCTTGTTCTCAACTACGGCCCTGCCTCCGCTTCGGAATCCATGTGGCGCATCCTGGTCTTTGTGGCTGGATTCAAGACCTTGGGTGCTCTGGGCTATTGCCCGGTATCGCGGATGTTCACATGCCTCATCAGCGGCGGAAACTGCTGCACGTGGCTGAAGGGGCGCAAGGCGGCGTGAAACGATGGGGCCGGCTCACGCGAGCCGGCCCCTCCCATCCAACATCCAACTTCTATCTACCAACCTCCAGTTATGCCCACCACATCTCGCCGGGGGTCTCCTGGAACACGACCGTTTTCAGCAGCTCCACCGCACGCTCGAAGCCTTCGTTGACGCTCATGATGCTGTCTTCGTGCTCGATGGAGATCACCCAGTCGTAGCCGACCATTCGCAGGTTGCTGATGATGTCCTTCCACGTGCCGAAATCGTGGCCGTAGCCGACCGTGCGGAAGACCCAGCTGCGATGGATTTCGTCGCTGTATGGCTTGGTGTCCAGCACGCCGTTGGTCTTCGTATTCGCCTCATCTACCTTCACGTCCTTGGCGTGGAAGTGGTAGATGCAATCTCCCAGGGAGCGGATGGCATAGACGGGATCGATCCCCTGCCACCAGAAATGGCTAGGATCGAAGTTGGCGCCTACGTTTTTGCCGGCGGCTTTGTGAAGTTTGAGCATGGTTTCGGGGTTGTAGACCACGAAACCGGGGTGCATTTCCAGGCAGGCCTTCACGTTGTTCTCTTCGAGGAACGCGTTCTGAGCCTTCCAGTAAGGGATGACCTTTTCGGCCCACTGCCAGTCGAGTATCTTCGTAAAATCGTCGGGCCACGGGCAAGTCACCCAGTTGGGGGCCGTGGACTGATCGCTGTCTCCCGGACAGCCGGAGAAGGTGTTCACCCGCTCCACGCCCACGAGGTTGGCGAGGCGCACGGTCTTGGTGAACGTTTCCTGTTCCTTCGCGGCAAACGCCTTGTCTGGATGCAACGGATTGCCGTGACACGAAAAGGCATCGAGGATGAGGCCACGGCTCTCGATCGCGCTGACGAATGCCTTACGCGCCGATGCGCTGGCAAGCAGTTCGTCCAGGGGGCAATGAGCGTTGCCGGGATAGCCGCCGGTGCCGATTTCGACCGCTTGCACTCCTTTGCTCTTGATGTAGTCCAGCGCGTCTTCAAATGACTGCTGGCTGAACAGGACCGTAAATACGCCGATCTTCATGGGTTTGTCCTCGCCTTCTTGATAATGGGATTCGGGAAACAGGATTAGCGATTCAGCGCCTGAAGCGTCTGTCACGGCATTATGTTGCAGCCAGGTCAGCGAGCGCAAACGACTGATTGAAGTTGTTCAGCGCGGGTGGAGTCCAACACGATGATTGCAACCCAGGAAAGGACATTGAAACCATGAAATCGACCATCCTTGCTGCCATACTGCTAACCATCGGTGGCGCCACCGCCGCGGAAGGTCCCGCACCCGATCCCCGTGTGGTAACCGCGCACTCCGCCCTTGGCTTCGACCTACTGCACGAACTGGACTCCAAACCGGGCGAAAACGTGTTCTTCTCCCCGTCCAGCATCTCCACGGCGCTGGAGATGACCTACAACGGGGCCTCCGGCCGTACGAAGGCTGAGATGGCGAAATCCCTGCACCTCGACGGCCGGAGCCTGGATACCGTAAACCATGCGAACCAGTCCCTGCGGACGAGCGCAATGAGTGGCGATCCGAAGGTGAAGGTCGCCATCGCCAACTCGCTCTGGGCGCAGAAGGGCTTCCCGTTCCTGGCAACGTTCATGCAGCCGGTCAGACGGCTGTACGCGGCCGCAGTGGAGAATGTTGATTTCGGCGTTCCAACGGTCAATCAGCGTATCAACGCCTGGGTGGAGCAGCGGACGAACGGCAAGATCCGGAACTTGCTGCCCAGACTGAATCCACTGACGCGCCTCGTCCTGGTGAACGCCGTGTATTTCCACGGCCAGTGGACAGACCAGTTCAAGAAAGCCGCCACGCACCAACAGCCCTTCCATCCTTCGACTTCTTCGGCGAAGCAGGTGCAGATGATGTCGCGCAGCGGTCAATACCGTTACCTCAAGGGAGACGGCTTCCAGGCCATCCGGCTGCCCTATGGTTCCGGACGTTTCGCCATGTATGTGTTCTTGCCGGATACCATGGACGGCCTGCGTGCGCTCAGCCGGCAGGCCAACGCCGCGCGTTTGTCGGAATGGTTGAAGGGTATGCGGCCGATGGAGGGCTCCATCAGCCTTCCGCGCTTCAAAGTCGAGTACAGCCAGGCGCTCAACACTTCGCTGAAGTCTCTGGGGATGCGCCAGGCATTCGATCGATCCGCCGCGGATTTCCGCGGCATGACCGGCAGACGCGATCTGTACATCGGCCTCGTCCAGCACAAAGCGTTCGTGGATGTGAACGAGGAAGGCACCGAGGCCGCCGCAGCGACCGCAGTGGTCATGGTTGGTCGCGCGGCGCCCGGCCCACACGGCTTCGTGATGGTTGTGGACCACCCATTCCTGTGCGCGATCCGGGACGACCAGACCGGCGAGATCCTGTTTCTGGGCACGATCTACGACCCCACGACCAACTGAACGGGGAATGCCCGGCGTAGCCTTCGCCGGGCATTCCTCCTGCCACGTTCCGCCTTTCAGCCTCAAGAAAACGAGGGCGGCGGGCCATCGCTCCCGCCGCCCTCCTTGCCCCGCCCAGGGGGCAAGCCTTTACGGAGCCACCGCAGCCGCCGCGGAAAACCCGTACAACGCGCCGTCCGTACCGGCCACAACCATAATCCCGTCTGCCGCAGCGCTGGAAACGGCCGGAGAGCCAACGAACTTCACATTCGGATCGGTCGTAGCAAACTCCACGAACCTCGTTGGGTCCGAGGGCCGAATGCCGTAGACGCGTCCGGTAGTAGTCGCCGCGAACAACACGCTCTTCCCATTCGGCATCGGGTCTACCACAGGTGTGCCGAGGAATGAGCCACCGTCTTTGAATTGTGCCGGATATCCGGCCACGGGCGAGCCGTCTGCCACGTTCAGGGCGCGGATCGTGTTGTCTGTACCGCCGAAGTAGGCGATGCCGGCCGCGCTGTCTACCCACGGAGAGCCCATCACCGGCGTGCCAAGGGATACCGGACCCCATTTGACGATGTCCGAGTGGCTGATCAGCGCGTAAACGTTTCCTTCGGGCGTTGTAGTCAGGACGAGCCCGCTCCGGGCATCGACAAACGGTGTCGCGGAAATCGGCATCTGGCTCAGTTCTCGGGCGCTCATCACCGCGTAGCCGTTGCCGGTGCTGATGTTGTACAGCGCGCCATCCGAACTGCCAACCCATATGCCGTCCGAGCCAGGCATGGACGGCGTGGTAAGGACTCCGTTTCCAACGGGTACAGAGATGCTGATGAGCGCGCCTGTATCCTTATTGAACCGGCGAATGCGTCCGTCACCGCACGCGAGCGTCACATCGTTGGGGCCGACGAGCGGCATAGCTTCCATCTCAACGCCGGCCGGCACAACCTGCTGCTGCCATACCAGCCTGCCGGCCGTGTCGAGGCGGTAGCACATGCCGTTATTCGCGGTGAAGTAGTAGCCCACGCCATCCGTGGCCACCCGGCCCCGGATGGGGGCGCCCAAGTTCGCAGCCGCGGGGAACCGCCATGCCAGTTGGCCCGCAGTCGGACCGGCGACATTCACGGCGTAGACCACGCCCGAGTCTGAGCCGGCGATCGCGATATTGTTCACAACAGTAGCCGAGGAAGTGAACGGCTCTTGGGCCTGAAACCGGAACTGCGGCGCCAGTTTCGTCACATAAGTCGCTGTGAAAGTCGCTTGTGCTTGAACGCTCGTGTCGATTCCGCTGTTGACGGCGATTTTGACTGTCCCCTGCGCATCGACGGGCGTGCCGGGATTCGACTGAACAACCAGAAGCCCTGCAACCGGCTGATCCGGCGGCAGGGCCTTCAGCGATACCATCGTCCGGGACTCGGTCCCCTGCCAAACCCCGTCGGCATTATCGTCGTGTACCATGATCGAGTAAGTGTTGCTCGATGGCGTTAGCGCCACCGTCACGTCGTCGGGCGAGTTGCCGGTGTTGGTCACAACGCAGGGAAACGCCATCGCGCCGGCCACGTTATCACTTGCGTGGGGAAGTGACAAGGTAACTGAAGGGCTGGCCGCGACAGTGACATTAGCGTCCGGGGTTTGAACCGACACCGCCGTTATCGCATCGACATACGCTACCTGCGCGGACGCGGTGACCACAGTACCGGCCAAAGTGCCTTTAGCTTGCGCAGGGGCCAGCGCCGCAAGCAATAGGATCGGGAGTATAACGCCATCCCACCGGACGGACGACTGGATTCTGTTCATGCTCGGTCTCTTCCATCAGCCCACACGGGCCGCGTTGAATTCGGGTTCCTATCCGTATTCCACGCGAAGGGTGGTCGGCAGACTGAGGGGGGCGGAGCAAGAAATCTGCATCGGTTGCCCGATGCGGAGGGGCTCAACCAAAGCGAGCAAACACTGGAAGCGTCATTTCCGGGATCGTCCCGCCGGGTTCTGACGGGGATGCGCGATGGGCTCGGGCCAAAAATGAAGGTGGGCGACGGACCGCTTGGGGGTCCGTCGCCCACCGAAGACTATCGCCGGCGGAAGTACTACCGGGCAGCGCCTTCGCGAAGGAGCAGAAGAGCGCGCTGGCTCAGAATCGCTCCGGACTCCTTCTCATCCAGTCCCCGGAAGAGGCCGAAGCCAGTGTAAGGGCCGGCATCGAACCGGGCGAATTGGTCATGCATTGCCGGCGGCAGGATCTGCCCGTACATCTCCCGCCAGATATCGTAGTTCTCCGAAGTACGATTGCTCGGAAAGAGCGCCGCAGATAGGTATAGCGCCTTCAAACCGTACAACCCGTCGAGGTTTTCAAAGTCCTTGTCGGCGTTAGGTATCCAGACGGACGTACGTCCGGCGTACCAGGCCATTTCGAATGCCCGGTCGGAGACAATGGGTGAATTGGGTGCGACGATGCGTCCGACTGTCGTCTCGGCCTCGTGCGTTGAGGAGATGCGCGGTGCAGGAACAGCGAGCGCCGCGGCCAGGGGGATAACCATGAGCACGCCCGCGAGCACATTGACGCCGGCCACAATCACATTGGGCGCCTTTGAGTCGGTCAGAAGCCGAACGAAGAAAGCCGCCGCGAAGGCAAGCATGATCGGTGCGAATGCGGTAAGCGTTCCCATCTGGAACATGAAGAGGTTGCCCAGCATCGCGACGCATATCACCGATCCGATCAGCATGCCTCGCAGGGCATTCACGCCGTTGCGCCGGAACGAGTAGAACAGCCCAACGATGAAAAAGGCGACCAGGTACGGCTGGCCGAGCACGGGAAGCGTGCCATAGGACACCTGGATTCCCTGAACGACTTTACGGCCCAGATCGCCGCTGGTCTCCTGAACGAGCCCTAGTACCGTCTGCGGTACCGTGCTGCGGTACAGCGAGAACGCGGGATGCGCCTTGGTGCCCATGCCGATCTCCAGAGCTCGAAGGCCGAAGAACGGACTGCCGGTGACCGACGTGTTGCGGATCATCCAGGGTCCGGCCACAACGAGGAACGCCAGCAAAAACACAACCAGCCCCGCTTTGCCTTCACGCTTTCCGGCGACGTACACACACACCGCAACGGGCAATAAGGCGAGCAGAAGCATGTAATCGGTCAGGTAACAAAGCGCGAAGACGACTCCGCACAAAGCGGCCTTCACGACGACGCTGCGCGTGCTTGGGACACCGCCATCCGGCTGGGCCGCCTGCGCGAAACGGAGGATCATGAGGCACAAGAGTGTGAACATGAAGGCGGCCATCGTCGCGGAGCCTGTTGTGAGAATCATGTTGGTCATGAACAGGCTTGTGACGTAAGCGAACACGGTCAGCTGCCCCACCTTCGCATTGAACATCTCTTTTGACAGTGCGTAAAGCACCGGGATGGTCAACAGAAAAAAGAGAGCGGAAACCAGGAATACCTTGTTGTCGGACGCGCCCGTCGCAAGGACCAAGGCCTCGGCGTAGATGAACAGGGGGGGGTGGACCATGTCTTGCATGCGGACGGTTTTCAGTCCGCCAGCCGCTGTGGTCACACCGGTCGCTCGGGTTGTGGCCAGCGGGCGGATAACGCTTGTGACGAAGCCGTTTCCGGACTGAACATTGCGGGCCACCTGGGCCATATCCATGGCGTCCATGTCCGTGATCTGAGCGAACTGGCGAACGTAGACCGCCCACACAATCAGCACGGGGAGGACAAGGGCCAGGATGAGGGTCATTACGACGCGCTTCGCGTTGGCGTTCGCGCGGTCATGGGTACGGGATTCTTCATCCCGCTGGGTTTTTACAAACAACGTCAACACCTCCAGGGTAGGTAGTTAGTCAATGCAATGCAATTAGGGTGCCAAGCGAGCGTTTATCTGGAAACGGTTGAAATGCCGTCTTCCGCGGGGCTTCGACGGCCGTTCAAAGCTATGCGTCGCCCGTCACTTTCATCTGCAGTCCGGAATATCGCCGGCGTCCCAGCAGCGCCCGCGCCAGCGCCTTCGTCCGATAAACCCCCAACATACGAAGCCGATGGGCCAAGCTCGTATCCAGCAGCTTGCTCAGCGCATCCGGATCGTGCCACGAGCGCACCGCCAGACGCGGCAGCGAGAACGGATCGGTTGCGCTCCCGGCGAAGGCGGCGCGCGACGTGGCCGCCCACGAGTAGCCGCACTCCAGAAGCAACCCCCTCCCCCCGCGCGGCGCATCCCCATTGGGCCACGACAATCCGGTGACCGGGCCGCCGATGGCGTCTTCGAGCGCCGAACGGGAGTCCAGCAATTCCCTCCGTAGATCCGAAAGCGACAGCGTTCCGGCAAATGGGTGCGTGGCGGTATGCGACGCGATGTCCATGCCGGCCTTGGCGGCCTGGCGCCAGTCTGCGGCGCTTCCATACGCGTCGCAGTCCATCTTCCCTGATATCACGAAGAACGTCCCCGTCCAACCAAGTTCCTGCAGCGCCGGGATCGCGATCTCCGGGTTGCCGCGGAAACCGTCGTCGAAGGTTATCACCACAGGCTTCAGGCCCCCCGACAGACTGGCCCGCACGTCAAGCCATCGGGGCACGCTCATACCGGTGTACCCGGCATCCGCCAACGCGGCCATGTGAGCCCGAAACTGCCCGGATGTAACCGTCCAGGATGCGACAACGTCCTTCGGCAGCGCGCCGGATTCCGTCACCTCATGGTACATCAGTATCGGAGTCAACACCGCATCGCTCCAGATTCAACCGTCATCGCGTTCCCCCCGACGAATTGCGTCACGCGCTTCCTGGTAGACGGATTCCTGCATCGCGCCCAATCGTTCCCAGCCATAGGCTGCTTGCACCGTGGCGCGCGCGGCCGATCCCATGAGATCGCGGGTGGCGGCATCGTTCATCAGGGTCAATACCCGACCGGCAAATTCACTCGGCGTGTCTGCTACCGCGATGTCGCGACCATCCGCCACATCCAACCCTTCGCAGCCGACCGTCGTTGAGACGATAGCCTTGCCCATCGCCATCGCGTCCAGTATTTTCAGCCGCGTGCCGCCACCGACCCGCAGCGGGACGACGTAGACCGCCGCATCGCCGACGTAGGGGCGAATGTCCGGAACCTGTCCCAACACGTTGATGCCGGCCGCACTCCCAAAGGCCTTGATTGACTCCGGGGGGTGCGCGCCAATCACGGTGAACTGAGCTTTCGGACGCGCGGCGCGGATGGCGGGCCAGATCGCGTCCACGAAGTAGTGTACGGAATCCACGTTCGGATAATAGGTCATCGACCCGACGAAAACGAGGTGGTCCGGGTTGGAGGCGCCCGGTAGAGGGTGGAAAAAAGCCGTGTCCACCCCGTTCGGAACAGTTCGGACCTCGGCTCCAGGCGCCAATTGGCGCAAAATTCCGGCGTCCAAGTCGGACACGGCAATCGTGCGGGTCGCGTTGCGCACGGCAGCCGATTCAAACCGTTTCAGGCGCTCGGCCTGCATTGTCCAGAATCGTTTGCTGAACCCGGTTTGGTTGGCGGCGCGCCGCTCCAGAAGGATGTACTCCACGTTGTGATCAACCTGCACTACAGGCGCGCGACCTGCAGATCCAGCGTAGACAGAAAGCGGCAGCATATCCAGATGTATCAGATCAATGTTGCGGGACTCCTTCACGCGATCTATAGCCCGGCGCATCCCCTGCGTATCGTACTTGGTGGCGACGAAGGGCCTTGAAGACAGGACATTCGCCGAAAGAGAGGCCGCAAGAGCAAGCTTCCCGCCGCCTGGAATCGGCAGTGCAACCACGTCCTCGCAGAACTCCCGAAGCACCGGCAACCCATCCCATTCCTCTTCGTGCTGAACAAACGTCAGAAACGAGACACAGTGCTGCCGGGCCGCCTCGCGCAACAGATGGAACGTGCGCAGGGCATGCCCGCCGGTGAGCGGCCATGGGCTTCGGGTTGATACGAAAAGTACGTGCATTGATTGTCTGGACTACGTGTCCCCTCAGAACGGCCCGATTCTACTTCCACGTCGTACGGTAGCGGCCCGTCGAAAATTTCAGCAAAGCGACAAATGCCGCGGCGTTCAGGACGCAGAACGTGGTACAGACCGAGGGCAGTTTCCCGCGAATGCGACCGCCCGAGGTGAGGGTCATGGCCCCAACACCATATACCACTCCCTGGCCGGCCAGCAGCGCATTGCGGCCCAGCCCCGGCTCCATCCCCAGGCTGCCAACGGCGAGGGTAATGAGCGCGATCGGCGTGACGGCGCGACAGACCTTATGCGACATCAGACTGAACAAGAGCGCCGCCGGGAACGGACGCGGGTGCGCCAGCAAAAAAGCGAACAACTGGAAGTTCCCAATGAGCGTGCGAACCTTCCGCCGAAACTCGCGATCCCCCTCTGCGACGCGGTCGAGCATCCGTATCTGATCGTCAACAATGAGACGATACCCGCGACGGGCTGCGGACAGCGGGATCATGACATCGTCCAGTATCATATCGTCGGGCGGCGCCTGGAAGAGCTCCCGTTTCATCGCATACAACGCGCCGGACAGCCCGGTGAGAAGACCCAGATCGCTTTCGCGGCGCCGCAGCCACTTTTCGAATTTCCAATACACTCCCACGCCGGATGCGGTCTCGTGGCCCGCTTCGTCCGTCAACGCCAGCTCGCCACCTACCGCCGCGACACCGGGATCCTGAAGTCGATGCGCGAAACGCCGAAACGCATCATGCGTCACCTGCTGCCGTACGTCCATAAACACCAGGATATCACCGGTCGCCTCCGCAACAACGCGGTTGAGAACCGCCGTCTTTCCAATTGGTTCGAATCTGAAAGGCCGTGGCCGACTGCGGTGCGAACGCACGATCTCGTCGGTAGCGTCGGTTGATCCGTCGGAGCCCACCAACACCTCGACGCGGTCCACAGGGTACTCCTGAGCCGCGATGTCATCCAGTTTCGCGCCGATATGAGCGGCCTCGTTGCGCGCCGCGATTACGACTGAGATGCTCGGCAGCCCCTCGCCGGAAGTCGCGGACGGCCCCTCCGGCCGCAGGGACTGTGGCAGCAGGCGCAGCAGAATCGCGTACCCGAAGTACGTGTACACCACGAAGGCGAGCGACAGCCATGCGAGCATAGTCATCTGCCTGCCGCCTCGCGGTATAGTACCTCGTATGCAGCCGCCATCGACGGCGCCGCGAATGAAGCTTCCACATGGCATCTGGCCGCGGCGCCCATCCTTGCGCGAAGGCTGCTGTCAAAACACAGTCTTTCCAGCGAGCGCGACATCGCTGCGGAGTCGCCTGCAGGAGACAGGAATCCAGTTACGCCGTCGAGCACCACGCGTCCGACGTCCCCTACGTCTGTCGCGGCGACAGGCAAACCGCATGCGCCCGCTTCGAGCACGGCCAGTGGAAGGCCTTCGCGGTGTGACGGCAGCGCCAGCACGTCAAGCGCAGGGTAAACGCATTTCATATCGTCGCGGCGGCCGACATAATGGGTTCTGTCGGATATACCCAGCGCTGATCCCTTAGCCCTCAAGTCCATTTCCAGCGGGCCGTCACCAATCAGGGCCAACCTCCAGGAAGTGTCCAATCTGGCGACAGCGTCCAGGAGAACCGTGTGCCCCTTTTCCTCGGAAAACCGGCCGACAACTCCAATCAGCGTCCCGTCCTTCGGCACTCCGAGTGAGTCACGAGCCGGGACGCGTGCCTCGGACGGCGTAAACCGGAGCGTGTCTATGCCGTTCCGGATCAAGTGAATGCGGCTAGGCATGACGCCGTATTCCCGGGCATCGGAAGCCGTCGCCTCACTCACGCCCACCACACTGTCGCATAGTCGCAATGCCCGATGGCCCACGCGGATCAACACCGCGGAATTGACCGTCGCGCGAAGGTCGCCATGCATGGTAAAGACCAGGCCCAACCCCAACGGCCGACCGACCACTGCGGCGATTACGACGGACTTGTAGTCGTGGCAATGTACAACATCCGGGCGAATGCGCCGAAATGCGGCGATTAAGCGCAAGAACACGATCGGGTCCACCGCGCCACGCGTCGGTAACAAGAGGGATTCGTAACCTTCGGCACGTAAGCAGTCGCACAACTCAGTGTGCGGCTCCCGAGCATCCGCAAGACACGCTACCACGGAGTCGCCGGAATACGCGTGGACCAACGTGCGGATGACACCCTCGGCACCGTAAAGACCGCAGCTGCTTCGCAAGTGGAGGACTCGCGGCGGCTTGCTAGCTGGCGTCATTGCGCCTCCCCGCGGCGGTCAGGTTGCGGTAAAGGTCGGCTGTGCGCCGAACCATGGCCTGCACGTCGAACTCTTCCGCCACGCGGTCCCGGCCGGCGGCGCCCATGGCTTTCGCACTGACACTATCCGCCAGAAGACCGCCAAGACGATGCGCGAGCGCTTCAACGTTTTCATGGGGCACAATGTAGCCGGTAACGCCTTCCAATACGCACTCGGCGTTGCCACCCACATCCGTCGCCACGACCGGCAAACCGGCCGCCATGGCCTCAATGATGGCGTTCGACATCCCTTCACTATGAGTGGATAACACGAAGACGTCCATTGCTGCCAGAATCCTCGCGACGTCTTTTCGCGCGCCGGCGAACGTCACGTGGTCCCGGATTCCCATTGAATCCGCCAATCCGCTCAGCCTGTCCATTTCGGTCCCCTCGCCCACAAGCACCAAATGTGAATTCGGGTGCGCGGCGGCAACCGGCCCCATGGCCTTGATGAGAGTGGTGTGGTCCTTGACCGGACGGAGGTTGCCAACCATGACGATCGCGGCAGCATCGTTCGGAACGCCGAGGTCGCGGCGCATTTCAGCGCGATCGCCACGTTCAGAAAACCGCGCCGGATCGAGGCCGTTATAGATGACCCGAATGCGCTCCGTGGCCACCCCCTCACGCTCATGTACCGCCGTCTGGACCGCGCGCGATGGAGCGATGAACGCCTTCACCTGGGGATCGATAAACCGCAGAGCCAACCGTCGCAACGGCGTTTGCGCGAAACCGAGGTCGCGGCGGCTGGATACAAGCGGGCATTTCAGGGCGCGGGCAACGCTCACGCCCATCCAGTCCGACTTGAAATGGAAAGTATGGATGGCGGCCACGCCTCTTCCCGCCGCTCGGCTGATGACATCGCGAACAACAGCGCGGCCGGCTGGCGCGTAAAGCCGGTGCACTGTCACCGGCCAGGTCTCGACGCCCGAGTCGGCGATCAACTTGAGGACAGGTTGGTCGCCGGCAAGGTTACACACAATCGGCGTGTACCCTTCGGAAGGAAGCCGCTTTGTTAGTTCCAGGAGGTGGGTTTCAGTGCCTCCCGGGCGCTCCAAAGCATCTATCAGGAATAGAACACTCGGTTGCATCGCTGCGTTGAGAGTCGGCATGCCACGCGATCGCGCCACGTGGGTGACCCGGGAAGTGTCCGGTTCTAGACCCACGAACGGTATCGCCATGGTGACACCGCCTTCAGCTTCTCCGCCGGCGCTTCCTCCACCACCACGGACTCGCCGGGAATCCGGCGTGAAAGCACCATGAGAAGGCCCAGCAATAACCAAAAGTGCTGCACACTGTAGAACCAGATCATTCGCGTTCCGAACGCGTTGTTCACCGCAAATGAGATCAGCGCCCCAAACACTCCCACGCCGAGGCCTTGTACAAAGGGCGTCCGTGCACGCTTGATGGCCTTCACGGTCTCTTTGCCCGCGGCGACTAAGAGAATGATGAACAGGCTGATGCCAACGATGCCCTGCTCCGCAGCCACGAGAACGTACTGGCTGTGCGGGTCCTTGAGTTCCTGGCCTCGAGCGGTTTCATTCTGCGCGTATCCGCGCCAACCGACGCCTAAGGGATTGGTGAGCATCAACGACAGGCCGTTCTTCCAGAACTCTTTACGGTTCTCGGCGCTCTTGTCGCCGCTCGTATTCATCCTTTCAACCACCGACGCAGGAAGCACGTAGGGAAGGAGCATGACAACGATCACCGCCGGCACGAGGTATCGCTTATGCTTGTACAAGATGACTGCGAGAACCCCAACCCCCAGAGCGATGTACGATCCTCTGGAATACGTGAAAAACGTCCCCAGCCCCCCCACCACAAAGGCCGCAAGGGCAGGCCAGCGCCAGACGCTCCGCCGCATGGCCAGGAACAAGCCGAGGCCGATCATGCAGTAGGACGACAAATAGGTGCCGATATCGTTCGAGTTGCCCTCCGGGAAGGTACCAGTGAGGGCGTATTTCAGTTTCTCGCTGTATGCCGTGATGTTCTGATCGTGAGTTTGCCACATAACGAAACAGGCTTCGAAGACAACGAGCGCGAGAACGGACCATACCGCCGCGACAGCCAGTTTATCGGAGCGCCAGCGGCGCCGGACAACCCAATACATCACATAGCCGCATGCCATCGCCAGCCATTCACCGGCAGCCTTGGCATCAAGGTTCGGCCAGCGCATGAAAGCCACATACAGCGCCAGCCCGCTCCAGGCGAGATACAGCAGTAGCGGCTTGTCGACGCTGGTAGCCTCGACAGACGCCTCCGAGGTTGAGAATCGCTGCAACCAAGCCCCCACAACCAGGACGATAACAACGAGATTGATGGCCGTCAGGCCTGTGCCTGGCGCCAGGGAACCGATCTTCTGGGTCCATATTTCCAGCGGCGCAAGAATTGTGATGACCAGCAAAGCCCATTCCGACTTGAACACCGCCGCGATCAGCACGAGGATTCCGAGGAAAACCCCTGTTGGGATTAGCCAACCCTCTGATGCCGAAATGGCAATTCCAATGGCCAGTCCCAGCAGTACGGCAACGATCGCGGGTAGATAACCCCGTATGCGCTCTTCCAATAACTGATCACGACGCCATTGGCTTTCGTATTCGTTCATTTGCGGCCCTTCCAGACAGGCAGATACCCAAGCGGAGAAGCAGCCTTTGCCTTCCCGCGAATTATCACCTATGAAATGTTATCGGCGAAACTTCGCCTCACACTGAGCCGGCGACGACCGCGGGTTTGTGACCCGTCACCAAAGCCAGCCAGGCTGTCGGCAATCGATGCTCGCCAAGCCACTTGTGTCCCGATTCCACAACCCATTTTGCGTTGGGATCGAGGGGCGTGGCGATGCGCGCGTAGAGCACGGCCCCGGCGACAACCCGGGCCAGCGTCATCAGGATCCCATGGCCACCGGGGATAACGGCGACAAGCACCGCGATGCCGATGGACAGGACCACGGCGCGCGCGAGCGAAGCCCACTGCCAGTATACGCGGAGGTATCGCGATGCCCCGATCCCGGTTGCCAGCAGTACCAAACCGTAAGTGATGAAAGTCGAGACCCCGCCACCCACATAACCCATCCTCGGGACCAGCACCCAGTTCAGCGCGGCGTTCACGGCGACCGCCGCCACCATGATGCTTGTGAACGCCTTGGTACGTTTCTCCACGAGGAAACCCACGGCCACCATCGGGCAGAACACCGACGTAAGGGCCAGGCCGGCCAGCACCCACGGTATCACCTTCGCCGCGCCGGCGAACGCTTCTCCCGAGATGACCACGACAACAGTTGGCGCCGCAACACAGAACAGCGCCAGGGCGGGAAACACCGCGATGGCGTATCTGGCAGCGGATCTGGACAAGAATTCTGCGGTCCGCGCCGGGCCCTCGGTCTCCCACAAACGGAAGCAGTGCGGCGTGACCACCATTTCGACCGGGAACGCCAGCAATGCCGGCACTATCTCGGCTATTCCATATCCCGCACCATACAACCCGACCGCCGCCCGACCGCTGAAGTGAGCGATGATGAAGTTGTCGCAGTAGGCGACCATCACCGAAGCGACTTCATAGATGATAAGGGGCAATCCATACGATAACGCCATTCTCACCTGCGGCACGCAGAACAAGCGGACGCCCAAGTGATGTGAGCGCCACCAGCCGATAAGATAGTAGAGCGTTACAAACGTCTCTGCCGCGATTCCGGCGATCAGGAACGCCGAAACCGTGTGATAGACAAGCAGGCTGCTGATGCCGCAGATCAGCGAGGCATAGCGCAGGACCACAGAGTACGCCGTGGCTTCCTTGCTCCGCCTCTCCGCGCGCTGCAACGCCGCGAGTACTGAGGTAACCGTTCTCGGCAGCGCCCAGAGACCGGCAAGGACCATATATGGCGAAGTTGCACGCCCGCCCAGCATCAGCGAAAGGATCGTGTCCGCGATCGAATGCTTCGGGACGTGGCCGGACATGTACAACCAGACGGAACCCGTCAGCACCGCGCAGAACACGAAGGCGGACACGGTTGCGGCGATAAGCAGGCTGCTCTGTAGCGTCTGCTCCGCGCGCTCCTCGCCCTCTTTTGGACGGCCGGCAAACCGGATGGAAGCGTGCGAGAGGCCCATCTTGCTCACCGCCGTCAGCAGGATAAGCATCCGCCCCACCAGGTTGACGATGCCGTATGCTTCGGTTCCCAGGCCACGCGTGACGATCGGAAGAGAGATGAATCCGGCCGCCATGATGGCAACCTGACCACCGAAGTAATGGCTGATCTGACGCAGCAACGAAGGCGGAGTGCCCGGTGTATTCGATTGTTCGGTTGTGGTCATCCAGGGGTACCACATGCGCAGGCCAGGCGCAAGAACAGTAAAGAATGGGGACGGGCTCCATCGTGCCCGTCCCCCAAAGAAGTAACCGGGCCGGCAAATGGCGGCTCCGCGGGGGTAACCTCGATATACCTAACTGCCGGAACCGTTGAACATCTCACGAAACGTCTGGACAAGGATTTTGGTGTCCAGAAGCAACGATTGGTTGTACACATACAGCATATCGTAGCGCAGTTTCGTGTGTACGTCCGTCAGATAGTAACCGTGTACCTGCGCGAGGCCGGTGATGCCTGGGCGCACCTTGTGGCGCTCGTCGTAGCCGGTCACTTCCGCCCGGAACTTCTCGACGAAAACCGTCCGCTCGGGTCGCGGCCCCACGACGCTCATATGCCCCAGAAGCACGTTCAGGAACTGCGGAATCTCGTCCACGCGCGTCTTGCGGAGGAGCCTGCCAAACGGCGTAACCCGGGCATCCGCTTTACCGCTGGACAGCACCGGACCCGTGGATGCCTCCGCGTTCGAAACCATCGTGCGGAATTTGAGGCACCGGAACAGCCGCCCGTTCCGGCCAACGCGTTCCTGGGAAATCAGGATCGGCCCCCGTGACGTCAGCTTGATGCCCAGCATCACCAGCAGATCCACCGGCGAAGACACCAGTAGAATCAACAACGACACGAAGATGTCGAAACCGCGCTTGAGGATTCGGCTGGGATAACTCAGTCCGGTTGGAGCGTGCAGGTGGATCAGGGGGACGTCACTGATCGTCTGGAATTCCGGCTTGGCGATCATCGTTTCATAGAGGGTCGGAACGACGTGGACTCGCAGGTGCGAATGGCCGTTCACAAGGCTCTCCGCCACGCGTTGCTGCCACGAAGGAGCGTACGCTACGACGACCTCGTCCACTGAATGCTCATCGACCACGCGGAGCACATCATCATGGCCGCCCAAGATGCTGTCCTTCAGCGACGCCGCCATCGCAGCGTCATCCTCGATGAACCCGACGACGTGGTACCCGGGGCGTCGTTTGAGCTGTTCCGCCAGAATGCGGCCGGTTTCACCTGCGCCCACAATCAGGATCCGTTTCGTGACGGGCACGGCGGTATCGCGCGCCTGGGCAGGCGCCCATTCCGCCGCGTCGAATTCCGCATTGCCGCTCCACGTTTCCACTGATTGCTCCGATTTCTGTCGCTTCATCGCGCGAGGATCCCGTCAATACATGCCGATGAGAGCACAATGAGTGCCAATTGCTGATTCGACGCCTCGTCTACACGAATCCGGCGCCGTCAGTTCCCGCTATGCATGTATGCCGCGAAATCCGCGATCTGCGAACTCCTAACTTGACGTTCTCTCGATGATAGGTCAGGCGGTCGGTATCTGGTGCCGGGCGGGCGCGTAACCCGCCCGGCACCGTATACCCTAGATCTCGTCGTCCGAACCGCGCTTCGGCAGAGCAGGCTTCGCGCTGGCAGCAGCCGCGGTTGACCCGATCTCCGGCCTGGCCGACGTTCCGTAGTAGTGCGCGAAGTAGCGGGCGCTGTCTACCTGCTGCAGCGGCATATCGTTCAGCACAACGCCGACGATGCGCGCCCTGGTCTTGTTGAGCAGGTTCTTGACCTGCATTTCCGATCCGGATGGCGCTTCGTTCGCGCGAACCACAAGCAGCACGCCATCGACCATCGTCGCCAGCGTGGCCGCGTCCGCGAAGACAACCGCGCTCGGGGTGTCAAACAGGACGAAGTCGAAGTCGCGCTGCAGGTCCGCGATGACTTCCTTCATCTTGACGGAGCGCAGCAATTTCCAGGCGTTCTCCGCCTTCGGGCCGCCCGGCATGACGTAGAGGTTCTCGATCTCCGTTCGCTGAAGCACATCGCTCGGCAATTTGCCATTGCTGAGCACGGTGGTGAGCCCCAGGTCGTTGGGTACGTTGAACACGTTATGAAGGCTCGGGCGTCGAAGGTCCGCGTCCACTAGAACAACCGTCTGACCGGCCTGCGCCAGCGTAATCGCCAGGTTGCAGATCGTGCTGGTACCACCCTGCCCGGGTTTGGCCGTGGCCACCATGATTGTCTTGAACGGCTCGTCTCCGGCCGCAGACAAGAGGATGTCCGTACCGAGGAAGCGGTAGGATTCCGCTTGTGGCGAGGAGGGCAGTTTGTGCGTAACCTGCGCCAGCATGCCGCGGTTAGGGCCGTCGAGGCGCGGAACCACGCCATTCACCGGCACGTCGAGCATTCGCTCCACGTCCACTGCGGATTTCACGCTGGTGTCCAGGAAGTCGAGTGCCAGGATCACGCCCGCTGAACCGATCAAACTCAGGAGAATCGCGGCGATGAACATCGTCCAATTACGCTTGACGCTGCCTTCCAACGCGCGGGTCTCCGGGTGTTTGTCGGCGGGATTGCGGCCAGCCCAGAACCGGACTTCCAACGATCCCTGAGCTTTAGTGAGTTCCAACGCCTCTTCTGACGCTTTCAGCTTCTTGCCGACTTCCTGAAGCCGTTCGGCCGCGGAACTGGCCTGGCCGGCAAGCGTAATCGACTGTTTGTATGTGTCGGGCAGGTCGGCGATCAGCTTCGCCCGATCCGCCATCACGGTGTTCAGGCGAGCGAGGCGGGCGGACAGTCCGTCGCGGCTCTGTTTCAATTTTGCAATCTCACGGTCGAGCGTCAGGTATTCGTCGTTCTCAGTGTATGTTGTCGTCGTTACAAGTGAGCCCTCGACCTTCTTCAGCCGATTCTGAAGGGCTTTCAGCTGGTCACGCATCCGCACCATCTCGGGATTCCGATCCGTCCAGACGGCGGATTTTTCGGCAATCGACGCATTTAGAGTGCTGATCTTGTCGCGAAGCGAACTGATCTCGCCACTGTCAGCCTGAGCCGGGTGCTTCAGCATCCTCGGAAGTGATACCAGGCGCGCTTGCTTGGCCTTGATCTGAGCGTCCAGGTCCCCAAGGCTCACGTTCATCGAGTCCACGTCCTGGCGGGTCGTGTCCTTGTTCTTGATTGCGAGACTAACCTGATCAGGCAGGAAAATGTCCTTGTGGGTGCGGCGGAAGTTGTCCAATGCGGACTGCGCCGCGCTCATCTGCCGGGCAGCCTGATTCTGCTGGGCGGTGAAGTAGTTCACCGCCGATTGTGCCGTGGTAAGGTTGCGGTCGTCGTACGCCGATTTGTAAGCAGCTGTAAGCGCGCTGGCCAAGACTTCCGCCTTCACCGGCACCCTATCCCGCACGGACAACACAATGTCGCGTGAGTTCAAGGGAGTGACTTCGATGTTATTGATCAGATCAACATAAGTTTCATTGATACGCGCCGGAGAGATGAAGTCTTCGGAAATGGCGTTGTCCTTTTCCTCGACGACGGCCAGCAGATAGATGAAGTCAGTCCATGCAGATTTCGGGATCCCACTCCCGGCGAGGTCCTTAGGAATCTTGTGCGGCAAACCATCGTTCGGAGGGTCCAGTTTATACTTGATGCTGGCGTAGTTGGGCCTGGCCCCCTGTTCGTAAAGGGCTTCGGGCTTACCGGGGACCGAACTTCCTTTCAGGGACTCTTCCAGCCCCTGCTTCAATAGTCGCGCGTTCGCGAGGTAGAGGACAGCGTTGTATACGTTGTCCGGCGCCTTCACTTGCTCGTAAATCCGCTTCGCCTCTTCCATCTTGGCGTCTTCGGTCAGAACCGGAAGGTTCTTCGGGTCGTTCCCGGCGTTGATTGCGGCCCGCATCGCCTCTGCCGTTGGGCCGAAGCTCGTCTGGGCGTCGTATTTTCGGGCGAGGGACAGAATGCCGAGGCCAACCACGGTGGTTGTCAGCAGCACCACGCCCAGAATCAGCCACCTGCGAGCGACCAGTACTCGGTATGCTCTCCAGAAATCCATTGTTATCGTCTCCTTGCGGCGCCCAGTGCCCGCCAGAGCAGGGCAGAAAATAATGCCACCGCGAATCAGAGTGTGTACCGTCTACCCGATACGTTTCTTCAGTTCCGGGTAGATGCGAGTGATGAAATCCTTGGCCCGGGCGAGCGCCACGTCTTCCGTGGAAACGACCGGAATGATTACTCTCACCAGCGCGCCGGTCCGGCGCTTTTGCTGGAAATGGGCCATCAACAGGTTCCAGTTATGCTTCATCAAACTTGGTGTCGCGTTGTCGCCCTGCACGAAGCAGTACAAGACCACTTGCTTATAGTCATGCCCGTCTATGACACGCTGTATCAGGAACCGGTTCATCTCGATAGGCAGTCCGCCCTCCGCAACCGGTTCGTCCGATTTCTCCATAATCTGCCAGCCGCCGCCGGGCAGACAGAACCCCGGCGAATGGAACGACTGCTTCAGATGTCCGTACACCACCAGAAAACTCAGCGGCCACCCGATGGGGTCGCGGTATTCGCGAAAAACGTAGTCGTCCGGCTTCAGCAGATCCAATGACAACTTGTCCAGGTCCTCGTTCTGCTTGCACGTCCACTCGCCGACTGCCAGGGGCAGTTGTGTCAGCCCCACGTTGTGCGAGTAAGCATCCGGGACCTTCATACTATCCGCCATCCGTACCAGCGGGGCAGTAAGCAAGAACAGGGCCAGGACGACAATCCAGCGAAGAAGACCGATGGGCGGCGACTTAGTCTCAACTGCGGGCGCGATAGCGGTTTCAGAACGCATCGTCGTTCTCCTTCGGCATCGTCGCCACGGGGGCGCCGGGCGCTCCGGCTGTCGCGACGGCTGGAGAGCGCATCAGCGCGTTTCGCAGCGCGATCAGCAGCAGAGTGTTGATGAAGAAGAGCACCGGCGCCGACCAATCGTGAAACGCCTTGGCCGCCAGTTGAGGATCGATCCAGTTGCCCACGCACAGAATCAGGAACACGCGAAACACGTTGGCGATAAACGCCATCGGGATGCCCAGAAGGAAGAGCAGCCAGCGCTTCCACAGCGAGATTGGCGTGAAGTAGGCGAACCCGGCCGCGAGGCACAACAGCGCGACCAGCGAATGCATCCCGCTGCAGGCGACCGCAACCTCGAACGTCGCTTTGGGCGCTGTGCGGGCGGCATTCAAAATGGTGAGGTTGTTCCCGTCACGCACGATCGGGATGCCCACGATCGACGCCAGTATCGCCGAATAGGTGCTGGTACCCAACTGCATGGGAACGCTGATTTGTTCGACCAGAAGATCCGGCCACGGGACCATGAACCAGAGAAAGCCGTACGGGAAGAGAAGCCGTTTGAACAGTTGCCAACCGCAGAAGTAGACCAGCATCCCGCCAAGCACAACCACGAACGCGACAAACGGCAGGAACAGCACGTCGGCCCACGCACCCGCGAGCAGTATCAGGAGTCCCGCGACAATACCCAGCAGGCCGGTCCAAGCCGGCGCTATCAGCGTGTTCATCCAGCGGTCGCGCGAGAACCAGGCGATGCCGATCGCCGCAGGGGCAACGATCCAGCCGTGCGAGAACGTGGGGTCGGTGTTCCATCGGTCCGCCATATTCGCGATGGCGTCCTTGAACAGGTACAGAAAAGCCAGACCGACGAGGACCGCCGGCGCATAGGCGCGTGCCAGAGACGAGACGTCTGCCTGCCTGCCCGGATATGTGTTTGTTGGGTTATCAGCCATGGAATATTCGGACGATCAGAGTTTCACGACGCGGCCGGCAAGGTGTTCGATGCCCTTGGTCGCGTTCCTGGTATCGACGAAGAGGCGGCAATTCGGTAGGATTTTGTCCCAGTCGTACGCGCAATGATCGGTAATCAGCAGCACCGCGTCGTTCGCCGCGATCGTTTCCGGGTCCAGGTCGACGCTCTCCGCCGACCACTTGTCCAGCTTCATCTCGGGGACAAACGGGTCGTTATAGGACACGACGGCGCCCTTTGCGCGAAGGGATTGGATGATCTCGATCGCGGGGCTCTCGCGCATATCCCCCACGTTTTTCTTGTAGGCGATGCCCAATACCAGGATGCGGCTGCCCTTGAGGGGCTTGCCGTCTTCGTTCAGCCCATCGGAGACCAGTCGGACCACGTGTTCCGGCATCCCACCGTTCACTTCTCCGGCCAGCGCGATGAACTTGGCCTCGAAGCCGTTGAGCCGTGCTTTCCAGCTGAGGTAGAACGGGTCCAGCGGAATGCAGTGCCCGCCGATGCCGGGGCCGGGGGTGTGCTTCATGAAGCCGAAGGGTTTGGTGGCCGCGGCATCTATCACCTCCCAGACGTCCACGTCCAGGTGATGGCACATTAACGCCAACTCGTTGACCAACGCGATGTTGACGCTGCGAAAAGTGTTTTCCAGAAGCTTCGCCGTCTCGGCCACCCGCGCTCCGGATACGGCAACCACGTTTTCGACAGCGGTCTCGTACAACTCGACGGCTTTGCGGGTACATAACGGCGTCACGCCGCCCACGATCTTCGTGATGTTGCGCGTGCCGAATTTCGCGTTGCCGGGGTCCACGCGTTCCGGGCTGAACGCCAGGAAGAAATCCACCCCCACTGTCAGGCCGCCCTGGCTGAACATCGGCAAAAGCAATTCCTCCGTGGTGCCGGGGTACGTGGTGCTTTCCAGCACCACAATCTGGCCTTTGCGCAGATACTTTGCCACCTGTTCGGCGGCGGCAACGATGTAGGAGACGTCCGGGTCTTTAGTCTTCCGAAGCGGCGTCGGAACGGCGATTATGATGGCATCCGCGTTTGCCAGGAGCGAGAAATCCGTGGAGGCGGTCAGGTTGCCGGAATCGACGAGGCGCGCGATCTCGGATGACTCTACATCGGGGATGTAGGACGCTCTCGCGACGATGGACTCCACCTTGCGCTCATCCACATCAAGGCCAACGACGTTGTGGCCGGCGGAGGCGAACTCAACCGAGAGAGGCAGGCCAACATAGCCTAGCCCGATAACAGCGAGGGATAGCGGATGGCGCGCCGGCGCGGATGCGGCGGGCTCAGTTTGTGCCAGGGATGACAACATTCAAGCTTGCTCCAGGATTCGAAAAACAGTTTGGTCAACACCGGGGTGGAGCGGTTCCAGGCACCCACCCCGGCGTTAATGTCTCTTGGCTCAACCAGGTCAATGCCGGTACAGGGCCTTGTAGAGGAGAATGCTGGTGATTGTGGGCAGGATGGTGCCCATAGCACCCTCCAGACCACTATTCCGCCTCTCTTTAACCGGGTCCTGCCCCACAGTCACGGTGTCGCCGCGTTCCAGCGGGATGTTCTGAGTCACGTCGCCCTTGTTGATGAACTGCTCGTAATTGACGCTGGCGGGCGTACCCTTCTTGTGGATGATCTTGATGTCCTTGGTGCGCGCCCGCTCAACGAACCCGCCGGCCTTCGTCAGCGCGTCTGAAACGGTCATTCCCGGCTCGTACCCGAACGTTCCCGGGGTCTTTACGCCGGCGCCCAGAACGATCACCTGGTTGTTCTTGTTGTTCGGAACCATCACGGTGTCGTCTTCCGTGAGGTACAGGTTCTTCGTTAGCGGACTGTCTTCGCCGCGGGCCTCGGCGTCCAGGTCAACTGTCACCTGGGTGCCGTCCTTATGCTGAATGACAACCGCGCTCTTGTCCGCGTTATCCTTGAAACCGCCGGCGAGGGTTACGGCCTCCATCGGCGTCAGCTTGAGCTTGAAGTCTTTCTCGCCGGGAGTCGTTACTTCGCCGAGGATCTTGACCTTGCCCTGGGCCTTCGGTGGCACGTAGAGCGTGTCGCCGGTCTCCATAAGTTCGTTCTTGGTCATGTCGCCCCGGAAGAGGGCGTCCAGGTCCACCACGCGCGGCTGGGTCTCTCCCTTGCGGAGAATGACTGCCTTCGCGCGATCGGCGTTGTCTGTGAACCCGCCGGCCTTCTGGATGACGTCCATCAGCCGGTAGTCCGCCTTGAGTTTCACGTCGCCAGGGGTTTTCACTTCGCCGGAAACGAGCACGGTTGTGTTCGTGGGTGAGGTGATCTCGACGGTGACGACGGGGTTCTTGATGAGGTCGGAAAGCTTCTTGGTAAGTTCAGCCTTCAATTCGTCGGCCGTCTTGCCGGTGGCGACCACGTTGCCGATGTTCGGCACGAAGATGTTGCCTTCGTCGTTGACGGTGAACGATCTTGAGTAATCAGGCTCGCCAACGACCTTGATGTTCAGGCTGTCGCCGGAGGTGATCACGTAATCACGAGCGTGAGCCGGAAGGCCGATGAAAAGCACGGCCACCAGAGCAATGATCCCAGAGACGAGCCAGGTGCGTCTTCCCTGCATGATGAGAGGTTCCTCCTGTCGAAGCCTGGCGGATCGGCGCAAATGATTCCGCCCAAAAGTTATACACAGTGCCACGCCTGTAACAGCCTATCGGTACAACCGCAAGACATTCTTAGCCCTGCAAACCGTACAAGCTGAACATGCACACGCAAGTTCCGTGCCAATTAGTGAAACAGACAGGCAGGCCACGAGCATGGGACACGGCCGCCATAGCAATGTTCCGCAAAAGACGCAGAATTGGTGCTACTTTTTGAGCGGCGCTACAGGCGTGCCGGAAACGGGGTGTCGGCTCTGCGACGCGTAAACAAGAGGCAAAAACGACCGCCCGGGGGCGCCATGCTCCACCGCTTGAGTATATCACGCGGACGCGGAATCGTGCGATACGGGGAAGGCTGGAACATGGGCTCTCATGGATGCACTAAGCGTGCAACCACTCGCCCAGATTCAGGCGGCGATGTTCGCCTGCAGAAGGGCGCGAGCCTCGTCCTCCAGGCCCACGAACTCCAGCCCCATGGTGAACCGCTCGTTCGGCGTGGTGGCATCCCACACCACCCGGGCGCGGCCCTGCAGCGGATCGCCGGCCCCCGGAATAGCGACGCTGAACAGCACGGAACTGTTCGCCGGCACCGTGGCTTCGCCGCTCACCATCATGCCGGTCTGGCTCACGTTCACGCTCTCCCAGGAAGTTGACAGCTTGAACGGTTTGCCCTTGTCACCCGGCGGCAACACCTCCAGGCGCACGGGCCAGGCGACCGGCACACGCGTCGCCGCGCGGCGCTGGTGGCGTTCGATGATGTCCGGCTTCGAGAGGACCAGGCCGGACCTCGGCGCGGGCATGGCGTCCTGAACGCGCGAGTTGAACGAATACAGCGCGTCCCGCCCCGTGAGAGTCACCCGCACCGCTGCGCCGGCGGACGGGATGACCGCACGGCCATCTTTGACCGGCGCGGTGACCACCAGCGTGTCCTCGGTCTCGTCCTGCACGGCTCCGGTGCCGTAACAAAGCCCGCCGGCGTCCGGCACGACCATCCGCAGGACCTGCCCTGGGGTGAAGAGCGCGAACGCGGAGGAGCTGGAACCGACCACCCGCCGCGTCTTGAGCGCATTGGCGACTGCCGTAACCATCATGTCCAGGTTGAACGGCTTCTCCAGGTAGGTGACAAAATCCGTGAGGCCTTCAGGCTTTCCGTACGCGCTCATCAGCACTACGGGAAGCTCCGGACGGATGGCGTGAATCGCTTTGAGGGTCTCCTGGCCGCTGAGGCCGGACATCTGAACGTCCAGGACCACGGCGTGAACGGCGTATCGACGGAGGACCGTGAGGGCCTCCGCGCCATCGTAAGCGGCAAGCGTGCTATAGCCTTCCCGGCGCAATCTGGCTTCGAGTACGCGGACGAGGTTCCGCTCATCGTCTACCAGCAGCACTGTTTGTTTCACAGATGGGGTTGCCATGACTCTTTGCTCACGCGGAGATTCGGAGCGCTTGAGATCGGCGACGAGCGGCATGGTCTCTGGTCCCTTCCAGCTAGGCGCTGCCACGCCGGGAGCCGAAGCCTCTAATAAAAAGCGCGACCTGCTTCCGCCAGGTCCTTCGAAATATAGTAGTGGCAATAAACGCGCCAAGGGCCAATTGATAAGCGAGGGGGCACATAACTTTTTGACAATTGGGGGCAAATGCGGTGCGGTTCATGTTTCCAGGGGTACCGCAAAATAGCTTGCTTATTAGACTGGGCGAGTTTAGCACGGTGTGCTATACATAGATTCACAACGCGGACAGAGGCGTCCTCGCTATCTGCAACTCCCTTGCACAACACGAAAGGACTCGATTTATGCACGCACTGTACCCCCCCCGCGGCGTTGGTTCGTGGCCTGACCCTCCTCCTCCTCTGTGGCGCGGCGCTTCCGCACGCGCTGGCGGACGAATCGCGGATTGATGTTACCGGGGTTAGCCCCGCTGCCGGGAACGTGCTCATTGCCGACGGTGGATGCCGGCACTACGTGGAATTCACCGCCTATGACGAGAACGGAAATGAAGCCAGCCAGGTACAGATCAACTTCCAGATGACCTGCTCGCCATCCGGCAATGCATCGCTCTCTGCCACCAGCGCCACCACCAACGGCACCGGCCGAGCGGGCGTATTCATCACCGGGTCCGGACACTGCACAGGACAAGTGCGAGCGTATATGGGCGGTTACGAGGTCTGCTCGGACTGGACCTCATTCACCTTCGTGACCGGGCATTGGAATCCGGTCACGGTTAACGGCGTAACGTCTGACGGCGACCCAACCATTACGCACGCGACCGGCACCGGCAGTGGATCCTTTGCAGTGACTGGACCCTATTCCGCCGACCTTGGCCCGGTCGCTTGGTGTGAGTTCAACTTCGATTCGCGAGTGTCAAACTCGGGATCCCCGAGCAGCGGAGGAACCGGTGGAGACATCGATATAACAGGCAAGGGTGTAAACGACGCCTACGCCGAATGCGAAACGCGAATGACTCAGGTGTATGGAACGACCAAGACCGCAATTGCCGACGCTACGATCCACCTTGGGGACACCTTTAGTATCTCGTGGGTCAAGGACGATTTATCTTATGCGGGCGTGCCGCTGGGAAACACCCTTAACGTAGACATCTGCCGCTACTCATATGCTTCGCACAACAATACTTCAGGAGGCGCCCAGGCAATCGCAGGCATCACCCCCCTTTCCACGCTCACGGCGGCCGCATCAGGCGCCGGCGAGGTAACACAGAACTACTTCGAAGGCTACAACAACGGGGCGCTTCCCGAGGGATATACCAACCCTGTTACATTGTACAACTCGAATCCGAATGGGAACACTATCTCAAAGACGGCTGACCTCTATACGACGATCACATCCTCATCATACCCCGATCCGTCAGTCACCTCGAACAGTGGATACGCCAAGGGCAACAATAAGGCCGTGGTTCGTTCCCCCCATACGCACATCAACCCCTAGCTGCATCCCGCACCGCGTGAGTGCGGCTTTGGGCCGCGCTCACGCTCAAGGAGTGAAACAGATGAAGCCATATGCGTTATTCGCGGGGGTTGCCATTGCCGGGTTCGCCGCCGGCGCCGTCACCCAGTTGGCGCATTCAGACCCGAAGCCGCCCGCGCTCATTCGCCCCAACCCCAACGTCGTCATCCTTCACGCTGAGAAGACAGTTACCATTGAAAAGCCCGACCTGACGCTCAGTAACCTGGCTTCAGAACTTGGGAAGCAAACAAGTTACAAGTTCATAGTGGACAAGCGTTTCGCGGCCAGCAAGACGCCGTACGCGGTGCTTTGCCGCAACACCCCATTCAGTCGCGTGCTGGCGGCATCCGGATATCTCAACGGCGCCAAATGGCAGCGCAGGGGCATGACCTACACACTCCGCCCCCTCACTTCAACGGAACGCGTTATCGATGCGGAGCGCTACGAGGGAATGATCAACCGAATCGAGGCATACCTCGGAGCCATAGACCCCAACGATCCCAGCCTGACGCTCCACGTTCGGCAGGACATAAACGGCATAGCAGACTGGCACCTCC
>DASXVS010000064.1 GCA_036504095.1 Armatimonadota bacterium
CCCCCCGCTTATTTGTCAAGGATTTGATATATAAGACTTGCGTAGGTCATTCATCGTGCATGCCGGCAGTGATTCCTCGGCGCGGTACCGCAGGTGCCGCGCACGCCCGCCTTTGCCTACAATTCCATACGTATGGGATGGCGCAACCCCTGACACCCAACTCCCAACTCCCATTTTGAAACCTTCTTCCACAGTGAGGCGTATCGAGCAGTGGAGAGAGACATGACAACGGCGGCGGCCAGGCCGGCCGCGGAGGCGTTGCCCCAGGAAGACGCGATAGTTCGCGCGGCATGTGCCGGCAACCCTCGTGCGTTCAACGGTCTGGTGCAGCTCTATCAGCGACGGCTGTACAACTACACATACCGAATGGTCGGTAATGCGGACGACGCCTGCGACATCACTCAGGAGGCGTTCGTACGGGCATGGCGCAACATCGCTTCGTTCCGCGTGGGCGAGCCGATCGCACCATGGCTTTATCGCATTGCACACAACCTTTGCATCGATCATTTGCGCCGAAAGCCGAACACGCTGTCTCTCGATGTGGAAATGGAAGAAGGAAGGGACCCGGCGGATAAAACCGCTGACCCTGAAAGGTCCGCCCAGGATTGCGAAACGCGCCGCGTCATCAACGCCGCCATCGCGGACCTTCCTGAGAAATACCGCGCTGTGATGTTGCTTCGGCATGGCCGGGGGATGCCGCTCGAAGAGATTGCGGAATCGCTGAGCCTGCCGCTGAATACGGTGAAAGTTCACCTGTTCCGGGCCAGAGAACAAATGAGGACCCGGTTGCAGGGTGTTTTGGAGGTCGGAGAATGATGACGCGTTGGAGCGGAATCAGGCCAACCCGGAGCGTCATCAGATGGCCCGGCAACCTGGAGGTGAAGTCATGACGTGCGATCAGGCAACGTTCATGCTGGAGCGTCGCTGGGATAAGACGCTCACCGGCGAAGAAGAGCGGGCACTGGATTCCCATATCCAGGGCTGCGCGGTGTGCCGCACCGAGGCCGAAGCCATCGCCTTCGCCGATGCCACGTTTCTGCAGCTGCCGGAGTGCAAGCCCCCCATCGATATCGCCGCCGCCGTTTCGAAGCGCATCGCCGGCGAAGCCCCCGCGGAACCCAGACGGGCGTTGTTCTGGGGCGCCGTTTTCGCCATCGCCGCCGTCGCGGCGGCCATATGGCAGTTCGGTATCCCCATCCCCGCGGCCGTGTTCGCCAGCCCGTATTACGCCTCCGCGCACAGCATTTTCGCAACGGCCTCGGAAGCCGTGGTGCAATGGCTCCGGCCAATGATCTCCATCGCGCGATCTCTCAGCCCGGCGGCGCCCGCCATTCTCCCCGTACTGGGGGTGGCGGCGGCCGCTGAGACTGTGGTGCTGGGCCGCTGGCTGGTCCGCCGGACGCCGCAAGGGCAGCTGCCGGGTCGGGTATAGGAGCAAGACGATGAACAAGATGATCACTGTGTTGGCGTTGGGCGTGGCGCTGGGAATGCGCGCTCTGGCCCAGGATCCGGTGGCTCCTCCCGCCGCTCGAACCGATGCGCCGCCCTCCGCGGAACAGATCGACCGGCTCAACAAACAGCTGGAGGAAATGCGCAAACAACTGGACGCCACGCAGGCCCAGATAAAGACGCTGAAAGGCTCGAACGCCACTCCGGAAACATCCACCGTGGCCCCTGAAGCGCCCCCCGCTCCGCCGGCACCGCCGGCCCCCGCAGCCGTGAGGGTGACCAGGGATTCCGTAAGCCGTCTCGGCGGAAGCTACACCGTGGGCGAAGACGAAACCGTAACGGGTGACGCCCGCGTCGTAGGCGGCGAGCTCACCGTGGATGGGATCGTCCGCGGCGATGCTTCGGCGATCGGCGGATCCGTCAGGATCAACGGCGAAGTCGATGGCGACGCAATCGTCACGGGCGGCTCGATGTACCTCGGTCCGGACGCGGTGGTGCGCGGCAAGGTCTCCGTCACCGGGGGCAGCCTGAACCGCGAGGAAGGCTCGCAGATCGGCGGCAGCGTTCGCGTCACCGGCGGCTCAAACGCCGGCGGAGTGCCGGGACCGCGCGGACACCTTCACCCGTTCGAGTCCGACGGTGCCCTTTTCAACGGCCCCTTCCCGCTTCACCTGGCCCTCATGCTTCTCGTCGTGGGCGCATTGTTGTTGACGGCATGCCCCAAGCGGATCGACACCATCGGCCGGGCGTTCATCAACCAACCGATGTACAGCCTGCTCGTAGGCCTGGCGAGCATCCCGCTCGCGATCGTCCTGTTCTTCGTGTCCATCATCACCATCGTTGGACCGGTCCTGGTCACGTTCGCGATGATCGCGGCGTTCATCATGGGAATGGTGGCGATCTCCGTGATGCTGGGCCGGCGGATCGCATTGGGCAAGACCTACAGGAGCCGCCTCTTCCCGCTGATCGTCGGACTGGGAGTCTGGCTGCTCGCCAGCGCCGTCAGCCAATCCATCGGCCCCGCCTTGGCCGTGATGAGCATCGCTACTGCCGTGGCGACCATGATGGCCCTCGGCGCCGCCATCGGAACCGGCTGGGGCAAAACACCGGGCTGGCTGAAGAACCGCATGGAAGGCAACCGCGGCGGCACCCCCTGGGTGGACCCGAACTACACCTACGCCGGAACCCAGGACGCCTACAAAGACATTGCCTGAACCAAAGTAGAACGGGCGTCCCGCCCGTTTCAGACGGCAAGGGCAATCGGCACTCTGGCTAAACGAAGTGGGAGGTTGGAAGTTGGACTAAGCAAATCCAACTTCCAACCTCCCACTTCTCACTTCCAGCTTTGGTGGGCGCGAGAGGACTCGAACCTCCATGCCTTGCGGCACCAGCTCCTAAGGCTGGCGTGTCTGCCATTCCACCACGCACCCGTTCCCCTCTCGATTATACCAAACCGGCGGCGCAACGGGGAAATGGACCCCCCATCCGCATCCCGATCCTGCCCTACGCCGTCGCGCGCCGCCGCCCGAACCGGCCGGCGATCTTGTCGAACATGAACTTCGCCTCATCGACCTTCATGACCCACAGCATCACGGCATAAATCGCCAGGCCGACAGCCGCGCAGATGGTGACGATGGCGATGGTCGGCCCCGTGGTCATCACCGTGGTGGTGTCCGGCCTGTTCGGCGTCAGCAAGTGCGTCAGCAAAAGCCTGAGGCCGTACGCCGGCGCCGCCATGACGGCGGAGGCGAAAGTCACCTTGAGCAGGGAACTCACAATCAACATCCCGTTCATCCCGCCCAGCCGCTTCTGCAGTCGCCAGAAAAGCGCCAGCGCGAACACGGCCGCTGCCACCGTGGTCGATGCGGCCAGCCCGCGGTCCTGAAACCGCTGTACCACCGCGAGATTCATCAATACGAAAAGGAACGTCACAACTGTGCCGGTGCTCATCGGCGTCCACGTGTCCTGCAAGGCATAGAAGCCCCGTGACAGGACCGTTGTTGCGCTCCACGCGGCGATTCCCACGCTGTAACACACCAGCACGCCCGCGGTCCACTGCGTGTCCGCCGCCACGAATTTCCCGTGCTGGTAGATGATCCGGACGATCGGCTCCGCCAGGACGATCATCAGCGCGCTGGCTGGAACCGTCATTGCGGTGATGGCGCGGACGCTCATGTTGATGCTTCGCTTCAGGCCGACCATATCCTTCCGCGCGGCCTGCCCGGCGATGAACGGGAAGATCGCTATCGCCGCCGCCTGCGCCAGGATGCCCAGCGGTAACTGCATCAACCGGTTCGCGTAATCGAGGCTGGCCACGCTGCCATCCTGCAGGTAGGTCGCGAAGAACTTGTTGACCTGCATATCCAGTTGCGGCAGGCTCAAGGTAAAGATGATCGGTACCATCAGCCGCATGAAGGTGTGAACGCCGGGGTCCTTCCAGTCGATAATCGGGCGATAATGCCCGCCGATCCGCCGGACGCCGCTCACCTGAACCGCGATGTTACCCACAAATGCCCCCACGAGCGCGCCCCACGAGAAGCCCGCCGGCCCGAGGCCGTTCGGCCAGCCCATCGCCCGCGTCAGCGGATTGCCGCCGGCCAGCGCCAGCCCGAACGCGATAATGAACGCGTTGTACACCATGCTGCCCAGCGCCGGGCGCGCGAAATGCTTGTGAGCGTACTGGACGGAGATCAGGATCGAGCCAACGAAGAAACATACCTGCGCCGGCAGGACGATGCGCGTGAGCCGCGCCGTCTCCAGCAATTTGTCGGTCTGGTGATGCTTCACCCACCCCTGATTCACCAGAGCCGTGAGCGGGTGGATGAAAATCTCCCCCAATATCACAAACGCCGTGATCGCGAGGAAAACGATGGTGACCGCGTTGCTGAAGAAGTACCAGGCGCGCTTCCGATCGTCCTGTTCAAGATATTCGGTAAATACTGGAACAAATACGGACGCCAGGGCCCCGCTTGATAACAGAATGAACAGGAGATCCGGGACCATGAACGCCTGCTTGTACACGTCGGCCCACGCGCCCTGACCCAGTTGCGCGGCAACCGCGATCTCGCGGCCCATGCCGAGGACGCGGCTGATGAGGGCGGCGACGATCATCAGGGCGCCCGCCCCGGCGACACCCTGGGTGGTCCGTGTAGGGCGGTGTTGATGGGTGGCGACGGCCTCGCCCTCGCTGAATGAGGGGTCCGGTTCGCCTTCGAAGCCTTCGCCACTTGATGGGAGGTCCACTTTGTGCTATAATCTCCGTGTTTTGCGGACCGCGATCCGGCCGCCGTTCCTGATTCTAGCATGATGCTGGAAACAGTTGGGCCGGCGGGTTCCGCATCTTGTTTTTCGGGTCCGAAATTGGGCCGGCCACGCAGGCCGGATTCGGCCCGTACGGGCCGGTAAAGGAAGCTAGAGACACTTATGCCGAATATCAAATCCTCGAAGAAGGACGTAATCCGCTCCCGCGAGCGCCAATTGCGCAACAAATCCGCCAAGAGCGCCATTAAGACGGCGGTCAAGAAGAGCCGCGCCGCCATCGCCGGTGACGACCTCGCCGTCGCCGTGCAGAAAGTACACGACGCCCAGGCGCTGATCAGCAAGACCGCCAGCCGCGGCATCATCCATAAGAACGCGGCCGCGCGCCGCACGTCACGCCTGATGAAGCGCCTCGCCGCAACCCAGAAGGCAGCAGCCTAGCCGATACGGCCGGCAGCACGGTAGGTCCGGCGTCTCTGCCGGACAATTCGTACGGCCGGCAGCCTGCCGGTTCACAGTGGCGCCGGCCTCCGTGCCGGCGATTCCCGGTAGGTCTGGCGTCCCGCCGGATGCCTTCCGCGAAACCCTGAATTGCGAAAAGCCTCCGCACCCGCGGGGGCTTTTCCTCGTCTTCGCCAAGGCGCCGGCCTCCCGCCGGCTTCGCCCCACGTTTGGGCCCCTCGCCCGCAGTCGGCTTCAGCCGACATTGTGGCAGGCAGCCGCCGACTTCAGTCGGCGGGCAACGCCGACCTGCCGCTCTTCCAGCCCTTTCAAGGGCTTTGTGGCCGAAGGCCCATTGCCGAGGGATTCAGCCCTCGGGGCGTCGCAGTCGGCTTCAGCCGATATTGTGGCAGGCAGCCGCCGACTTCAGTCGGTGGGCAACCCCGACCTGCCGCTCTTACAGCCCTTTCAAGGGCTTTGTGGCCGAAGGCCCATTGCCGAGGGATTCATCCCTCGGGGCGTCGCAGTCGGCTTCAGCCGACATCGTGGCAGGCAGCCGCCGACTTCAGTCGGTGGGCAACGCCGACCTGCCGCTCTCCCAGCCCTTTCAAGGGCTTTGTGGCCGAAGGCCCATTGCCGAGGGATTCATCCCTCAGGGCGTCGCAGTCGGCTTCAGCCGACATTGTGGCAGGCAGCCGCCGACTTCAGTCGGCGGGCCGGCGCCGGCTTGCCGCTCTCCCAGCCCTTTCAAGGGCTTTGTGGCCGAAGGCCCCTTGCAGTACGGCTATCCACTGCGCCTCATTGGCAGCCCCACTCGTCGCGCAGGATGCCGCACACCACCACGTCCCACCACTCTCCCTTGATGAGCGCGTGTTCGCGCAGCAGGCCCTCGCGGCGCATGCCGATCTTCTCCATCACCCGCTCCGAAGCCGCGTTGGCGGAATGGCACTCCGCGAAGATACGGTGCAAACCGAGCCTCCGGAAGCCGAAGCCCACCATCGCGCGCCCCGCCTCGGCGGCGTACCCCTGTCCCCACGCGTCGGCCCGAAGCACATAGCCCAGTTCGCCGCGGTAAGTGCTGCTCGTGCCGCAGCCGTCAACCAGCCCGGTTCCGCCCAGCCGCAAACCCACGCCACCGATCAAGGCGCGGTCGCTGATCCGCACGATCGCGAGATCGTAACTCCTCCGGGGCGCCACAAGGGCCGCGCCGGCGGCCCGCGTCAGAAAATCCTCCGTTTCGGCCGGGGTATTCGGGCCGAACGACGTGTACCGCGTTACTTCCGGGTCCGATCCGTACGTGTGAACGGCCTCGAAATCGGTGTGCTGGAACTCGCGAAGCACCAGCCGTTCGGTGGTCAGATGCATCGCCGCCTCAGCCTCGCTCCGCCGCATACCTCTGGCGCAGGTAATTGATCTGCGCGGCGTGATAGACGTCGTGATGGCCCATGGAGTCGTGGTAGATCGCCGCCAGCGTGTAAGGCCGGTCGCTGATGAGCACCGACGTGGCCTCGTCTTGCTCCAGGTGGCGCAGAGCGGCCAGCAGGCGCTCGTGCTGCGCTTCCAGCCACTGCAATCGGCCCGGCCACGAATCGGTATCCGGCTTCACCGCCTTTTCGTCGCCCCACGCGCCGGTCTCCAGCCCCTCGGCGTAAGTTTCCTTCCACGCGGCCACGTGGAATACGATTCCGCTGATGCTGCCGTCGTCACCGGCCCAGTCGTCGTGCTTCGGCCAATGGGGATGGCGAAAGGCCGCGGCCTCATCCGCACCAATGCCGTCAAGCGCTTCCTTCAGCTCGTCCCACGAGGTAACGTAACCCGTTTCGATTTCAGATGGCATCTTCTTCCCTTTCCGATGTGTTTGTTTGGATTATACTCATTGTGCCCCGGCGCGGACTCACGATTCCCTTCGAAGTCCCGCCGCTCGCGATCAGTTTACATGCCGCTGCGGACTGTGCTATATTGCAATGGTTTAACGGGAGGATATGAGCAAACATATGAACGTCATCCAGGAACTGGAGCGGGAAGAATGCGCCCGCCTGAAAGAAAGCGTGCCGGCATTCGGCGCAGGCGATACCGTAAAGGTTTACTATAAGGTCGTCGAAGGCGGCAAAGAGCGCCTCCAGGCGTTTGAGGGCGTTGTCCTCAAACGGCAGGACTGCTCCGTCCGCACAACCTTCACCGTGCGCAAAATCTCGCACGCCCAGGTGGGTGTGGAGCGGACATTCCCGCTCTACTCACCGAAAATCGACCGCATCGAGGTCCTGCGCCGTGGCCGCGTCCGCCGCGCCCGACTCTTCTACCTGCGCGGCCGCACCGGGCGAGCCGCCCGCATCAAGGAACTGCGTACGCCCCGCTAATGCGTCTCGCACTCCACGCGCCGACAGTTTCCATACGGCAGGGGGGCCGCCAGTGACCGATACTATCTTCGACTGGTTGGCCAACCTGCCGTTCGTCACGGTGCTCTTCATCGCCGTCGTCCTCTACGCGCTCGATACCTACATCAAGCGAAGCGGCAGCATCCCGCCTGTCGTGCGCAAAGGTTTCGGAGAACTCGTTGAATCGCTCCTGTTCGCCTGGGTCGTCGTCTTCCTGATCCTGAAGCCGTTCTTCATGCAGGCCTTCTACATCCCATCCGAAAGCATGGTGCCCACGCTCGAAAAACTCGACCGCCTGCTCGTCGCCAAGGTACCGTTCTGGTATCGCGGGCCGGAGCGCGGCGAAATCCTCGTGTTCAAAGCACCGCAAAACGCGGACCAGGACGGCATCCAGCGCGACTTCATCAAACGATGCATCGGCCTTCCCGGCGAAACCCTGCAGGTCCGCGCGAACAACGTTTTCATCAACGGCACGAAACTCGACGAGCCCTACGTCGCCCAGGACTCCAATACCGACTTCGGACCGCCTGCCAGGCCCAATGTCGATAACTTCGGACCGATCGTCATCCCGGCCGGCCACTATTTCATGATGGGCGACAACCGGCGAAACAGTATGGACAGCCGCTACTGGGGACCGCTGGACCGCAACCGCATCGTCGGCAGGGCATGGGTCCGATTCTGGCCGCTGGGTAAGATCGGGATGATGCGCACGCCTCCCTACACCGTTCCCGAAAAGCCGCAGCCCGCCTTGGGCATCCCCGTAGTGATGCACTGAACGCCGGGTCCGGCGGCGGAAGGATGGAAATGCCACGCGAATCTAAATCGCAGCGTTCCCGGATCACCCTCCCGCCGCCCCACTTCGCTTTTGAGCGGGACGCCCTCTCCAATGGCTTTCGCCGCGTGGCCGGCGTGGATGAGGCCGGTCGCGGTCCGCTGGCGGGCCCCGTGGTGGCCGCGTCGGTCATCCTCCCAGAAGGCTTCGATCTCGACGGCGTGAACGACAGCAAAGCGCTTTCGTCCGCCCGCCGGGAGGCGCTTTACGGCTCCCTCGCAGACAGAGTTCCCTGGGCCGTCGGCATCGCCTCGGTCGAGGAGATCGACCGGCTCAACATCCTCAAAGCCACCCACCTGGCGATGCGCCGCGCTCTGGAAGCGCTGCAGCCACGGCCGGATTTCGCCCTCGTGGACGGCCTCGCCGTCAAAGGGCTCCCCATCCCCCATCTTCCCATCGTAAAGGGCGACTGCCGCTGCCTCAGCATCGCCGCCGCCAGCATCATCGCCAAGGTGACGCGGGACCGCCTGATGCGCGACCTCCACGCCTGTTACCCCGCCTATGGCTTTGACCGACACAAGGGCTACGGCACGCCGGAGCATCTGCGTGCCCTGGAAGAACACGGCCCCTGCCCCGCCCACCGCCGCTCCTTCGCCCCAGTTTCGAGTTTCGAGTTTCGAGTCCCAAGTTCCGAGTTATCAGTTTCGAGTTCCGAGTTCCGGGTTCCGAGTCAACCTTCTCGAAACTCGGAACCCGGAACTCGAAACCCAAGGGCCGCTCTCGGGGCCGAGGGTGAGCGTCGCGCGGCGCTCGCACTGCAGGCCGCCGGCTACGAGGTGCTGGAGCGCAACGCCCGTGTCAGTCACGACGAATTGGACATTATCTGCCGCCACGGCGAAGCCTGGGTGTTCGTGGAGGTGAAAACCCGCAGGGGCGATGGCTACGGAGCCCCCGATGAGGCCGTAACCCAGCGCAAACAGGGTAAGCTCACGCGCGCCGCCCTGGCATGGCTCGAGGCGCACGGCATCGAGGACCCCGAATGGCGTTTCGACGTCGTGACCGTCCGCCTCCAGAACGGCGCACCGCCCAGAATCGAGATAATCGTCAACGCATTCTAACGAGAATGATTCTGCATTCTTCATTCTCCAGTTTTCATTTTTCATTGCCCGGCCCCGTCGCCCGCATCCGGCAGCTGTAGCGCCGGCGCCCCGCCGGCATCCGGCGCGAAGCGGCGGCTCCGCCCTGAATGCCGGATGCCGGATGCTCGATGCTGGATGCTGGCCCCATTTGTCATTTTGCTCCTCGCCTCCGCAACCTGATAGCAACCCCAGCCCGAACAGACGAGACCCAATGCGAATCAACATCAACGACCTGGCGTTTGGAACCTATTACACCGCGCTCGAAGACTACCGCGAACGGGGCTTCACCCGCGAACAGACCGTCCGACTCGCCTTCATCACGTTGCTGGAAACCCTCTCCCGCAAGGCCGGCTGGACCCTCGCGCTCGAACACCGCCTTGCCAACGGCAAGATCCCGGACGGAACCCTGTTCGACGAGTTCCGCATCCCACGCGGTTACTGGGAGGCCAAGGACGAAGACGACGATCTTGAAACAGAGATTGCCCGCAAGATCGCGCTCAAGTACCCTACCACTAACATCGTTTTCGAGGATTCCCGCCGCGCCGTGCTTTACCAGAACGGCAAGCGCGTCATGGAAGCGGACCTGTCGCAGAAGCACGAACTCGCCGCTGCCCTTACCCTGTTCTTCACGTGGACCGAAGCGGACATCGAGAACTTCGAAACCGCCGTCGTGGAGTTCAAGGACCGCATCCCGGACCTCGCCCAGGGACTGATGAAGCAGATCGAGGCGGAGCGCGCGGGCGGCAACAAGCAGTTCACGCGCGCCTTCGGGGAGTTTCACGACCTCTGCCGCAGCGCCCTCAACCCCACCATCACCGCCGGGGCTATCGAGGAGATGCTCGTCCAGCACCTCCTCACGGAACGCCTCTTTCGCACGGTGTTCCAGAACCCGGACTTCACGCGCCGAAACGTCATTGCCTCCGAGATCGAGCGCGTCATCGGCGCGCTCACCAGCCGCAGCTTCAACCGGCAGGACTTCCTCGGCAAACTGGACTACTTCTACGTCGCCATCGAGGAGGCCGCGCGCGGACTGGAGGGCTTCGGCGACAAGCAGGGGTTCCTCAATACCGTCTACGAACGCTTCTTCCAGGGCTTTTCGGTCAAACAGGCCGATACCCACGGTATCGTCTACACGCCTCAGGAAATCGTGGATTTTATGTGTGCCAGCGTGGACGAAGTGCTGAAAGAGGAGTTCGGAAAGAGCCTGTCCGACGAGGGTGTCGTCATCCTCGATCCCTGCGTCGGCACCGGCAACTTCATCGTCAACATCCTCAACCGCATCCACGGTCCGGACCTGGCCCGCAAGTACCGCGACGAGTTGTTCTGCAACGAGATAATGCTCCTGCCGTACTACATCGCCAGCCTCAACATCGAACATGCCTACTACGAGCGCACCGGCGAATACGCGCCGTTCGAGGGAATCTGCTTCACCGATACGTTGGACCTTGGCAAGACCCAGCCCACACTGGACTTCTCCGCCGCCAACTCGGCGCGCGTTCTGCGCCAGGAACAGGCCCGGGTGATCGTCCTCATAGGCAACCCGCCCTACAACGTGGGCCAGCAGAACGAGAACGACAACAACAAGAACCGCAAGTACCCCGGAATCGAGGCGCGCATTCGCGAGACCTACGTGAAGGAATCGCACGCCACTAACACGCGCGCGCTCGGCGACCCCTATGTGAAGTTCTTCCGCTGGGCCAAGGACCGGTTGCAGGGGCGCGACGGCGTGGTTTGCTTCGTGAGCAACAACTCCTTCGCCGACGAGATCGCATTTGACGGCATGCGCGCCCACATGGAGCGCGACTTCACCAGCATCTGGCACGTAGACTTGCACGGCAACGTGCGCAAGAACCCGAAGATCAGCGGTACGAGCCACAACGTCTTCGGCATCCAGGTCGGCGTCGGCATCACCGTCGCGGTGAAGAACAGCGCGGCGGAGGGGATGCGCATCCGCTACCACCGCGTGCCGGAGGATTGGCGGCGTACCGAGAAACTGGCGTACCTGGCGCATGCGGGCGACATCCGGGGCGTGGACTGGACGGACGTGACTCCGGACGACCACCACACGTGGCGCACCGAGGGGCTTCACGACGAGTTCGCCGCGTTCCCATCAATGGGCGATAAGGCTGTCAAGAGCGGACAAGACAACACAACGAACACACTATTCCGCCTCTATTCGCGCGGTGCCGAAACAACGCGCGACAGTTGGATGTATGACTTCGATGCCAGGCGCCTTGCCGAAAAGGCAGAGAGAATGTGCGGAGTCTACAACGCGGAAGTCGACCGATGGCGGCGCGAAGGCGGCAAAGGGGTGGACGTAGATAACTTCGTGCTATCCGACGAACGGGTCATCAAGTGGAGCAGTCGCCTCAAGGAGTGTTTGACACAGGGAACGTACGCGGGCTTCGAACCAGGCCATGTCCGCCGCGCTCTGTACCGCCCCTTCACGCGCCAGGCGCTCTACTTTGATCCCGTGATGACTCATCGCCAGGGGCTTTGGCCACGGATCTACCCGAATGCAGCGTCCGATGATCAGAATCGCTCTATTGGCATAACGGACCTAGGCTCAGAGAAGCCATTCATGGTCATGGTCTTCGACCGAATCGCTGACCTCCACTTGGTTGGTGCAGGCGCTAGTACGCAGTCCTTCCCCTTCTACACCTACGACGAGGACGGGACGAACCGGCGGGAGAACATCACGGACTGGGCGCTGGCGGAATACCGGTCGCGCTATGGGCCGGACGTCACGAAGTGGGACATCTTCCACTACCTCTACGGCATCCTGCACAGCCCCGCCTACCGCGAGACGTTCGCGCAAAACCTCAAGCGTGAGCTGCCGCGCATCCCCTACGTCGCAAACGCGGATCTCTTCACCGCCTTCCGGGCAGCCGGCGCCGCGCTCTGCGAACTCCACCTCGATTACGAGTCGCTGGAGCCGTGGCCCCTGAACAAGGTGGACGACAAGGACGTGCCGTTTACGTGGCGCGTGGAAAAGATGGCCCTCAGCAAGGACAAGGATGCGATCCAGGTGAACAAATCGCTTCGGCTCACCGGCGTGCCGGAGGACTGTTTCCGCTACCGTCTGGGCAACCGCAGCGCTCTCGACTGGGTCATCGACCAGTATCAGGTGAAGGCCGACAAGCGCACAGGCATCGTGAGCGACCCCAACCGGCCCGACGATCCCGAGTATATCGTCCGCCTCGTAGGCCAGGTCATCAGAGTGAGCGTGGAGACGGTGAAGATCGTCGAGTCCCTCCCGGCCCCCACAACCTTGTAGGCGCGCCCCTACCCGTTCCCCCTCGCCTCGCGGGCCGTCTGGCCGGAGGGATAGCGCTGCTGAGGATCCGGCCAATGTCAAATGGCCGATGACAAATGGCAGATTCCGCGCCTCCCAGCCCTTTCAAGGGCTTCGCCCGTACGGGCCGGGGACCACGGGGCCCGGAAACCGGCGAGACGCCCCCTCGCCCCCTCGCCCCCACCGGCATAGGTAATTCGGGCTACCAAGGTTAGGCCTAATTGCGGGGAAGTTGGCATGGAATAACTACCTGATACATCCCCCCGCCGCACCTGGGGGGCGAAAGGTGGTCTGCCCATGCGATTCCCGGCGCTGAAGCCGTCAGCCCCGCCGTCTGTGAATGACGTTCGGGGCCCCAATGCCGTCCCAACGACGGCAAAGCCCGACATCCTTGCCGTTACCGCAACCGCCGCCGGCGCATTGCTGCGCGCCGAAAACTCCGCCGCCGTCCTCCACGCCATCCTCACCGCCGCCATCGATCTTGGCGCGCCGCGTCCCCGCGCCGGTTTGTGGCGCGATGAAGAGAACGCCTATGCCATGTGGCAGATGGATGCGAACCGCACCCCTGTTGCCTGCGGCTCCGCGCCCGCGTCGCTCTATGCCGCGGCGGTAGCGCCGCCAAACGATCCCGCCGTGCCCGCGGCGCAGATCCCCATCTCCGCGCCCGGGCGGCGTTGGGGCATTCTCGACGTGGGCGCCCAGATCGAGGACGGCCCGTCGCTCGCGGCCCTCGGCATCATCGCTCTCCAGGCCGCTCTCGCGCTGGAACGCGCCGCCGGAGGAACGGTATCGCACGCCGGCGCGGGCCTGCTGAGCGCCGTGGAAGCATGGTGGAACTCAACAGACTCCGAATCGCTTCTCGCCCGGGCGCTCACGGACGTGGTGCGGATCACGGGGGCCGAGTCCTGCTCGGTCACCCTTCTCGACACCCAGCCGGGAACGGTGAGGTGTCTGTATAGCGAGGACCTTTCCGCCGAAGCACCCCCCACGGCCCTGCCCTGGAAATCGAGCGTAGACGGAAGGCGCAACAAAGACGCGGTTCTCCGCGTCATGCGCACCGGCCAGCCCGTCGCCTTCTGGTGGAACCCGGTCAGCGAGGCCCTCAAGGCCGGGATCATCCCGTCCGGACCGCAGGAAGGCTGCTACCTGGCGCACCCTCTGTCCGCCGCCGGCGCCGTATTCGGCGTGCTGGATATCTACGCGAAGACGCCGCGGGAGTTCGGCCCCAGGCAGGAAGAGGCGCTGGGAAGCGCGGCCCACATGCTTGGCCGCATCCTCGGCCAGCACACCGTCGATGTTCAGAACGACGAGTCGCACCGGCGCCAGGATATTGTCAGCGGACTGGCTATGCGCCTGGCCGCCCTCTCCAGCGTGTCCGAGGTCACATCCGTTGTCACAGACGCCGCCAGGTCCCTCTGGCCGGCCGCGGACCTCATCTACATCATGCTTCCGCAGGCCGAAGGTGGCTTGTGGTCCATCGCCACGCTGAACAGCATGCGCCCCGAAAACCAGCGCCATGGATGGGCCAGGGCCGGCGAGGGCTTTGCCGGCTGGGTTATCCAGAGCCGCCAGTCTCTCGCCGTCAATTCGGCGCACGACGACCCCCGCCGCGGCGCGCTCGACCGCGGCCAGGACGTCAAATCCGGCGCATGGGCCCCGATGAAGCACGGCTCGGCCCTCATGGGGCTCCTCGCGGTGGCCTTCACCGATTCCACCGGCGAACTCCAACCCGCCGACGTGGACCTGATGGAACGCATCGCCGAACAGGGAGCCGTCGCTCTGGAGCGCGTCCGCGATCGACACACCACCCAAACCGCCTTCTGGGACGCCATCGAGGCAATCTCCGGCGCCATTGACGCCCGAGACGGATACACACATGGTCACTCCCGAAACGTCACCGAATACGCGGTTGCCATCGCCCAGCGCCTCGAAATGTCCGCCGTCGAAATCCAGACACTCCGAGCCGCCGCCCTGATGCACGACATCGGCAAAATCGGCATCCCGGACCACATCCTCAACAAGCCCGGAAGCCTCACACCGGATGAACGGACCGTGATGGAATCGCACCCGGAAGTCGGCTACGAAATCCTCATGCGCGCGCCGTCCCTCCAGGGACTGCTGCCCGCCGTCCGGTTCCACCACGAACGCCCCGATGGCAAAGGCTACCCGCAAGGCCTCTCCGGCGATGCCCTGCCCCTCATGGCCCGCATCGTCGCCGTCGCCGACGCGTTCGACGCCATGGCCTCCGACCGCGTCTATCGAAAACGCCTCACCGTCGAAAGAGCCGTCGGCGTCCTCCGCGATGGCGCCGGCACCCAGTGGGACGAATCCTGCGTCACAGCCTTCCTCGCCATCGTCGAAGAGCACGCCACCCCCCGCCTCCAACTCCTGACCGCTGAAGACAGCGGACGCCAGTACCTCCCCTCCATAGGAGGCGACGTCTTCGGCGGAATGTGACCGCAAATGCAGGAGGCAGAAGTCAGAATGCAGACTTCTGCCCCCTGCCTCCCGCCGTCTGCCTCCCGCCTCCCGCCTCCCGCCTCCCGCCTCCTGCCTCCTGCCTCCTCCAAAAAAACTTCAGACAAAACCGCCTCCCCGCGGGCTAGTAAGTAGGAGGCAAATCAATGGTCACAAAGAAAACCCGCGTCCCGGGCCAATCGGCCAAGCGCGGAATGGGCATTCAGAGATACCCCGCAACCGGCGGACGAGGACCCTGCCCTCGATTCGGTGGCGCGGCGGATGACTTCTGGGTCCACCCCGCACTCACAAGCATCCCCAGACTCCGTGTCATCAGCTACCTCGCCAACCACGATGACCTAACCGTCAACGACATCGCCCAAAACCTCAACCTAAGCGAGTCCTCTGTGCGCTACTTCATCGAAAGCTTCCGCTCCTACCACTTCGTCCAGGGCACACCCGTCTACGGCGCAGTACGCCCAGCCCCCATCCCGGGACTGGTCAAAATGCACTGGAACATCACAACAGATGGCCGCAAACACCTCTGGCGATACGCCTGGGTCACTACCCGCGTCTGCGGCGACTACTCCATCACCGACACGTTCGACCCCCAGGCCCCCATCCTCCCCTGGAACGCCCTGCGCGATGACGCCCACTATTCCCTGCTCCGCCCCGTCGCCCTCGCCGCCGCCTCCTACATCCGGTTCTACGGACCGGCCTCCCAACCCGAACTCGAACGCATCAACGGCTTTCGCCAGGGCGCAGCCGATATCCCCATCGCCGCATGGCGCAGACTCGGCTGGATCGATGCCGCCCGCCCCAAATACGACCCCTACTCCCGATTCCACAAAAAAGGCCACCGCCACGCGCCAAGATGGCAGATCACAAGGGCAGGCATAGACGGATTCGAACGCCACGGTGCCGCCCTCGTCTGGGCCGGCTTCTTCTCCGGCTATAAGGACATCGAAAACGACAAAGTCTACCACGACGAAGACCTCGTCCACTACCTCGAGTTCGACTACTACTCGCCCCACTGAATGCCTCACTACGGTACGACCGGCGTCCCGCCGGTTACACCGAATTCAACGCAAAGGCCGCGGAGCAATGAACCACGGAGGCTCACAGAGGAAACAGAGGAGCACGGAGGACGGCATTCCCGCCCTGAATTCTGAATGCTGAATGCTGGATGCCGGATGCTGAATGCTGGATGCTGCTCTCTTGCCTGCTACAATGACATATCAATACAACGGCGTTACAGATCACAAGGCCAATCACATGAGTCTCAACGAAGCCGACACATGCCGTGAACACGTGACCCCCGCCCTGGACGCAGCCGGGTGGCGCAAATCCCCGCACGCCCTCAAGGAGCAGCATAACTTCACCGATGGGCGCATCCATGTGACCGGGAACCGCGCGGTCCGTGGTACCCGCAAAAAGGCGGATTACGTCCTCCAGCACACGCGCGACATCCCGATCGCTGTGGTCGAAGCCAAGGACGAGTCCCACACCCCCGGCGCGGGGCTGCAGCAAGCGAAGGACTACGCGGAAATCCTCGGCCTCAAATTCGCCTACTCAACCAACGGCCACGGCATTGTGGAGTTTGACTACATCACCGGGGCCGAGACCGCTCTGACCGCCTTTCCCACACCTGACGCGCTGTGGGCGCGTCTCACCGGCAACCTTGGCCTCAACATCGCCCAAAGCCAGCGCCTTGCCACACCATCGTACACGGGCGGCGGCTACGAACTCCGGTATTACCAGCAGATCGCCGTTAACCGCGTTATCTCCGCCATTCTCAGCGGGGACCGCCGTGTTCTTCTCACGATGGCCACCGGCACAGGCAAAACGAAGGTTGCGTTCCAGATTTGCTGGCGGCTCTCAAAGGCCAAGTGGAACCGCGCGGGCGATGGACAGGCCCCGCGAATCCTCTACCTCTCAGACCGTACGATGCTCGTCGATGACCCCATGGCCAAGGACTTCCGCCCGTTCGGCGATGGTCGTCTCCGCATCGAGAACGGCGAAGCCAACCTCGCCAGGCAGGTCTACTTCTCAACCTACCAGGCCGTGGCTGAGGACCAGAGTCGCGAAGGCCTTTTCCGCCAGTTCCCGCGCGACTTCTTCGATCTCATCGTCGTGGACGAATGCCATCGCGGAAGCGCGGGTGAAACCAGCCCGTGGAAGGACATCCTTCTCTACTTCGGCAGCGCCGCGCAACTGGGAATGACCGCCACACCGCGCAGGGACGTCAACGCCGATACCTATGACTACTTCGGCATTCCGATCTACACATACAGTCTGCGGCAGGGTATCGACGATGGCTTCCTCGCCCCCTATCGCGTCCTGCGCGTCGTCCCCACGGTAGACGCCACCGGCTGGCGCCCGACCATCGGCCAGATGGACGCGAACGGTCGCCTGATACCGGATCATGAGTACGGCACCCCGGATTTCGGCCCCACGATATCGCACCTTCCGCGAACCGAGGCCATCGCCCGTCACCTGTCCGACTTTCTGACGAAGACGGATCGTTTCGCCAAAACGATGGTCTTCTGCGTCGATCAGGAAGAGGCTGAGACTATGCGGACGGCCCTCGTGAACCTCAACAAGGACATCACCAGTGTTTCCCCGGATTACGTCTGCCGCGTCACGGCGGACGAAGGCGGTATCGGCAAGGGTCACCTCAGCCGCTTCCAGGACGTTGAAACGCAGACGCCGACCATCCTCACCACGTCCCAATTGCTCAGCACCGGCGTGGACGCGCCCACCTGCCGAAACATCGTCATCGCCCGGATGGTCAATTCCATGGTCGAGTTCAAGCAGATCATCGGGCGCGGAACCCGCGTGCGCGAGGACTGCGACAAGCTCTACTTCACCATCCTCGATTACACCGGCAGCGCCACCTCCAACTTCGCCGACCCCGATTTCGACGGCGATCCCGCTGTCTCAGACGAGGAGCAGATGGACGATGAAGGCGTGATAGTGGAAGGGGTGGACCCTCCCGAAAAGCCTGGCGTTACCGTGGGCGTTCCACCGCCTCCGCCTTACGATACCCCGCAGCCGCGCAAGTTCTATGTCAAAGACGGCGAAACGGTGGGTATCGCGACCGAACTACAACTGGACCTGGACAAGGACGGCCGCCGCCTTGCGGTGACTTCCATCACTGATCTGACCGCCCGGACCGTTCGCGAAATGGCCGCGTCCGATGCAGAACTCCGCCGTCGATGGGCGGACAAATCCCAGAGGGACGCCGTTCTCGCCGAACTGAACGAAGCCGGCCTCGATCTGGACGCCTTGGCCGCCGAGTTCCACCAGCCCGATGCCGATCCGCTCGACCTCCTCTGCCACGTCGCCTGGAGCATCCCCGTCCGCACGCGCGGCCAGCGCGCCGCCGCCGCCCGTGCCCACGCCGAGTTCTTCCAGCGGTATTCGCCGCGCGCTCGCGAGGTCTTGCAGTCTATCCTGAAGACATACGAGGAGCACGGCCCACGGGAGTTCGTCCTGCCGGACATCTTTCGAATCCCGCCGCTCTCCGAATACGGCAACCCATCCGAAATCGCCACCCTCTTCGGTGGCCCCAAGCAACTGAAAGAAGCGGTAGACCAACTCCAAGCCATCATATACGAATAACCCTGCCGCCTCCCCCTTCCCGCCGCGCGTAGCGCGGGAATCGGGAAGGAGGCCGGGGGGTTAGGTCGCCTTCGGTTCCCCTCGCCCGCAGGGAGAGGGGGCTAGGGGATGAGGGCTCCCCGGCTCGCCTTCATAATCGATTCTCAATACTCAAATCTCAACACTCAATTCTCTCATATGCGCAAACCCGAAAAACCTCTCACAACCCCCCAACGCCTCGCCTCCGTGGTGAAATCCGCGCGAGATACCATGCGCAAGGATAAGGGCCTCAACGGCGACCTCGACCGCCTGCCGATGCTCACCTGGATCCTCTTCCTCAAGTTCCTCGACGACATGGAGATCGAGCGCGAGGTCGAGGCGCAACTGGCGGGGAAGCCGTTCGATCCTGTCATTGAAGCGCCGTACCGGTGGCGCGATTGGGCCGCCCAGCCTGACGGCATCACCGGTGAGGACCTGCTCCGCTTCGTCAACAACGACACCGCCACCCGCCCGGATGGGACCGACGGTCCGGGCCTGCTGGCCTATCTCCGGTCCTTGCAGGGCGCGAACGGCGAGGATCGGCGCGATGTTGTCGCCAGAGTGTTCCAGGGTGTCCAGAACCGGATGATCAGCGGTCATCTGTTACGCGAGGTCGTCAACAAGGTCACCGGCATCCACTTCGATTCCAGCGAGGAAATCCATACGCTGGGCAACTTGTACGAAACGCTCTTGCGCGAGATGCGGGACGCCGCCGGAGACTCCGGCGAGTTCTACACGCCCCGTCCGGTCATCCGCTTGATGGTGGAGGTTACGGACCCGCGCCTTGGCGAAACCGTACTGGACCCGGCGTGCGGAACCGGCGGCTTCCTCGTGGAGGCGTACAAGCACATCGCGACGCAATGCCATACGGTGGAGGAGCGCATCGCGCTCCAGAAATCAACGCTCTATGGCGGTGAGGCGAAGTCCTTGCCCTACCTGCTGGCGCAGATGAACCTTCTGCTGCACGGCCTGGAGTTCCCGCGCATTGACCCGGAAAACAGCCTGCGATTCCCCCTCACCGAGATGGGTGACCGGGATCGCGTGGACGTCATCCTCACCAATCCGCCATTCGGCGGTGAGGAGGAGGCCGGCGTCCAGAACAACTTCCCCGCCGATATGCGTACCGGCGAAACCGCGCTCCTGTTCCTGCAGCTCATCATGCGCAAACTCAGGCGCCGCCCGAAGCCCGGACGCGCCGCCGTGGTTGTCCCCAACGGCACCCTGTTTGGTGACGGCGTCTGTGCCCGCGTCAAGAAGCAGTTGATAGAGGAGTTCAACCTCCACACCATCGTCCGCCTTCCCAACGGGGTGTTCGCGCCCTACACCAGCATCAACACCAACCTGTTGTTCTTTGACCGTACTGGCCCCACGCAGGATGTCTGGTACTACGAGCAGCCGCTGCCCGAAGGCCGGAAGAACTACACCAAGACCATGCCGCTCGCCTATGAGGATTTCGCCCGCCTCGTCGCATGGTGGAAACACCGCGAAGAGAACGCGCAGGCGTGGAAGGTTTCCGCCGCCGAGATCGCCGCAGCCGGATACAATCTCGACCGCAAGAACCCCAACGGCCCCGCCGACCTGGAACACCTGCCACCCGCCGAACTGGTCGAGAGCATCCTGGCCAAGGAAGCGCGGATTGCGGAGATCATGGCCGAGTTCCGCGCCCTTCTCGCGGAGCCGCCGGTATGAGCGTTTGGCCGGTTGTAGCGTTGGGAAGGGTGCTGTCGCCTGTTTCACGCCCCGTCACACCGCAAGCAGGCACGACGTACAGGCAACTCGGTGTCCGTCTGTGGGGGCAAGGTGCGTACGAGCGCGAGACGATGGATGGCGGCGCCACAGAGTATGCTCGCCTGTTCATCGCACACGAAGACGACATCGTAGTCAACAAGATCTGGGCACGTAATGGCAGCGTCGCTGTGGTTCAACGAAACTTGTCGGGCACGGTCGTATCTAACGAGTTCCCGTTGTTCGAGGCAGAGCGCGAAGCGCTGCTACCCGCTTGGGTCCACTGGATTACCAAGACGAAGCCGTTTTGGGAACAGTGTGACGACAAGGCACGCGGCACAAGTGGCAAGAACCGAATCAGACCGGAGCGTTTCCTTGAAGTCGAAATCCCCCTCCCGCCGCTCGCGGAGCAGCAGCGCATCGTGGCGCGTCTGGAAGCCCTGGCCGCCCAAATCGCCGAAGCCCGTAACCTCCGCAAACAGGCAACGGAAGGGGCGGAGGCGGTGGTTCTATCCCAAGCGCGCGTTGTCCTCGGCAACGCCTCTGCAGTGTCCACAACACTTGCTGGCTATCTGGCATCGGATCGCGACGGTGTACAAACCGGCCCGTTTGGAGCACAACTAGGCGCAGCCGACTTTACGGCCGATGGCGTGCCGATTCTGACAATAGGCAATATTCAGTTCGGAGGTCTCGACATCCGAACGCTCAAGCATGTTAGCCGTGATAAGGCCGACAACCTTCAGCGCTATCGGATTCGTGCGGGTGATTTGCTCTTCGCACGTATGGGTACGGTTGGTCGCTGCTGCCTTGTTCCCGAGGAGTCGGCTGGTTGGCTCATCAACTACCACATCATTCGCGTGGCGGTCAACACGGAGCGTCTGCTGCCGCGTTTTGTTCACTGGTCCATCCGTGCATCGGCCGACATCGCCGAGTATCTAGGCCAAACCACTCGCGGAGCAACACGTCAGGGTGTGAATACGCGCATCGTTACCGCACTGCCTCTTCGTGTGCCGCCCCTCCCCGAGCAGCGCCGGATCGTGGAGTACCTGGACGGTTTGCAGGCGAAGGTGGACGAAGTGAAGGCGTTGCAGGCCCAAACGGCAGCGGAACTGGACGCCCTCCTTCCCAGCATCCTCCAGAGAGCCTTTTCCGGCGGGCTCTAGGGGCGCGTTCCCAGTGCCCGAAGGGGCACTTTGTGCTCGTCGTAGCCCGCGAATTCATTCGCCGGGGGCCAAGGCCCGCGCTACACCTGCAACCCTCCCCATTTGGTCCCCCAGCATTGGGGGGTAGGGGGGCTCCGAAACCCGAAGGGCGGCGAGGACGCCGCCCCTACCGTGAAACCCCTGTTCCGGTTCCCCCGCCACCGCAGCGCGGGGGAGGGGGTCAGGGGGAGGGGGCCGGAAACCGGCGAGACGCCGGCCCTACCGTGACTGGGGCGAGGTGGCCACTGGGTGAAGGCTCCGTCCACTTTGCATTCTTCACTCTTCATTTTGCATTCTTCATTACCCGCCACGCCCCGGCAACCACCCCCAGCCCCCGTACGGGGGAGCCGGACCCGGCCTCCGGCTCCCTCGCCCGCAGGGAGAGGGCGGGGGGTGAGGGCTCCGGATGCGAGCCAGACGCCCGCGCTCCCTCCGCCATTCATCGTTCATCACTCATCGTTCATCGCTTCCCCTCCGGCTCCCTCGCCCGTAGGGAGAGGGCGGGGGGTGAGGGCTCCAAAGGGCGGCGAGGACGCCGCCCCTACCAAACTGGAGATTGGAAGATGGAAGTTGGAGGTTGGACTTGGTTGCACCTGATCCAACCTCCGTCTTCCACCATCCAACTTCCGTTTTGCGAGGCGCCCGCGCTACATCCCCTCCGGCCTGGATGCTGGATGCCGGATGCTGGATGCTGAATCCTGAATCCTGAATCCTGAATCCTGAATCCTGAACCCTGAATCCTGACTCCTGAATCCTGATTCTTGACCACTGCCCCCAACCCGTGATATACTCCAAACAGAACCCCCGCCGCAAAAGCGCGCCGGGGGTTACCTTTTGCGTCACCCAACCACCCAGGGCCTCTGGCCCCCGAAAGTGAGATTGCCTCAGATGGCAGAAAACAAACCGGCCATTCCGGGCGCGTCCGCTATGAAAGGCGGAGCCGCCGAGTTCCTCAAAGACTCCTGGATCGAGGTCACCAAAAAAACTACATGGCCCACACGTCCCGAACTCGCCCGCTCCACCATGGTTGTCCTCGGCGCCATCGGCGCCGTAACCGTCTATCTTGCCGTGTGGGACTATGGCATGACCTGGCTCACCAGGGCCATATTCACACACTAGGCGAGGAAACGTAATGGCAACACCACAAGGCGTGCAATGGTACGCAATCCATACGTACTCAGGGCATGAAAATAAGGTGGCGATGAACATTCAGCGCCGCGCGGAATCGCTCGGCCTCGGAAACCTCATCAAACGAACCTACATCCCCATCGAAGAGGAAATGAAGGTCGTCAACGGCAAGCCCCGCACCATCAAAAAAAAGGTCTTCCCCGGATACGTACTCATCGAAATGGTCCTCGATGATATGACCTGGCACCTCGTCAAAAACACCACCGGCGTCACCGGCTTCATCTCCAACGGAAACCGACCCGTAGCCCTCCAACAGCACGAGGTCCAGCAGATCATCCGCGAACTCACCGAAGGCCCCCAGAAACCCAAGGTCGAGCTCCAAAAGGGCGATATCGTACGCGTCCTCCAAGGCCCGTTCGCCGAATTCACCGGCAAAATCGACGAAGTCAACCTGGACCGCCAGAAGCTCCGCGTCCTCATCGAACTCTTCGGCCGCGATACACCCGTCGAACTCGAGTTCACCCAGGTCGAAAAATCAACATAATACGGTAGTGTCGGCGTCCACGCCGACACACTGCCGGTAGGTTGGGCCTCCGTGCCCGACGCCCGACATCGCCGCATCCGGACCACGCGGACCGGCGAACCAAACAACCGTGGAAGGCCCCAAAAAGGCCGAGAAAGGACACCCGATGGCCAAGAAGGTTATGGGAGTCATTAAATTACAATGCCCGGCCGGCAAGGCAACGCCTGCGCCGCCAGTTGGTCCCGCCCTGGGCCAGTACGGCATTAACATCATGGAGTTCGTTAAGACCTATAACGAACGAACCGCCGCCCAGATCGGCACCGTCATCCCCGTCGAAATCACCGTCTACGAAGATCGCTCGTTCTCCTTCATCACAAAAACCCCGCCCGCCGCGGAACTCCTGAAAAAGGCCGCCGGCGTGGACAAGGGAAGCGGCGACAACAAGAAAACCAAGGCCGGCTCCATCACGCGTGACCAGGTCCTCGAAATCGCTCGGCTGAAAATGCCGGACCTCAATGCCAACGATGAAGATGCCGCCGCCAAAGTCATCGAGGGAACCGCCCGCAGCATGGGCATTACGGTGACAGGAGCCTGAAATGCCTAAACACGGAAAACGATTCACAGCCCTCATGAAGACGGTCGAGAAGGGCAAGTATTACCCGCTCCGCGAAGCGCTCGAACTCGTGTGCAAGAACGCCACCGCCAAGTTCGCGGAGACCATTGAAGTCGCCGTTGAACTGGGTGTCGATCCCCGCCACGGCGACCAGATGGTCCGCGGCACCACTTCCCTCCCCTTCGGCACGGGCAAACAGCGCCGCGTAGCAGTATTCGCCAAGGGTGACGCCGCCAAGGCCGCAGAAGAAGCCGGAGCCGACGTAGTAGGCGACGACGACCTCGTAAAACGCATCCAGGAAGGGTGGCGTGAGTTCGACGTCCTGGTTGCCGCGCCGGACATGATGAAATCCGTCGGCCAACTGGGCCGCCTCCTCGGACCGCGCATGCCCAGTCCAAAAGCCGGAACCGTTACGCCAAACGTTGGCCAGATCGTCAAGGACATCAAGTCCGCCTCGCGCGTTGAGTATCGCGTCGAGAAGGCCGGTATCATACATCTGGCGATCGGAAAGGCAACCTTTCCGGTCGAACAACTCGAAGCCAATTTCGCGGCATTGATGGTCGCCCTGCACAAGGCTCGGCCAACGGCGGCCAAGGGTCGGTATTTCAAAGACGTCACGCTCAGCAGCACTATGGGCCCCGGCGTGCCGGTGGAAATCGCGCAGGCCCAGACGTTGGCGGAAGGCAAGAAAATCGCCTAACCTAAGGAATGCCAGCCGACGGCGGGTTTCCTGGCCACTGACTCGCGGCCCTGTTACAATTTCATACGGCATCTCACCCCGGAGACAGCGGGAGCCCGTCAGGGCTTAATCTCCCGCCGAGGGCAAACGGATGGCCTGGGATATCACGCGGTTCCGCGTGTCGTCTGCGGCCCCCGCCCTCGCTCCGAGGGCGGGGGCCATTTTCGTGAGGATACGGGACTCAAACCCGCATCCCAAGTCCAACATCCCAAAAACGGGGAGGTGATTTAAATACCTACAGAACAGAAAGCCAAGGTACTCGAGGCAACAAGAGAACGCCTGAAACGGACATCCGCCTATGTGGTGATGGACTACCGCGGTCTCACGGTGGCTCAGATCTCCGTGCTGCGCCGCGAAATGCGCAAAGCCGGAGGCGAGCTCCACGTCCTGAAGAACACGCTGTTTCGCATGGCTGCCGCGGATACAAACACGGCGGTCGACGACACGGTGTTGCACGGCCCCACCGCCGTTGCGTTCGCGTATGACGACCCCATCGGCCCCGCGAAGGTGTTGGCGGAGTTTATCAAGACCCATCCGCACATCGCTATCAAGGGCGGCGCCGTCGGAAGTCACACCCTGACACCGGACCAGGTGAAAGCGCTTGCGAAGATCCCGCCGAAGCCGGTCGTCCTCTCAATGCTCGCTGGAACCCTCCAGGCTCCGATGAGCCAGATGGCCGCAGGACTCAACGCCCTCAACACCAAGATGGCGCAGTTGCTCCAGGCCTTCGCCGAAAAGCAGGCCGGCGCAACCGCATAAGCATTCAGTTGGGCATCGTGTCCAACGCATACATGGGCGCATCCATAGGCGCCTGACAGAGTTAGCAAGGAAAATTAACAAATGGCTATGACAAACGAACAGATTCTGGACGCGATCGCAGAGATCAGCGTTCTCCAGTTGAGCGAGTTGGTGAAGGCGTTCGAAGAGAAATTCGGCGTCACCGCCGCCGCCCCGGCCGCCATGATGATGGCCGCTCCCGCCGGCGAGGCCGCACCGGTTGAAGAAGAGAAGACCACCTTCGACGTCGTACTCACAAGCGTCGGCAGCCAGAAGATCCAGGTCATCAAGGTCGTTCGCGAACTGACCGCCCTGGGCCTCAAAGAAGCCAAGGAACTCGTCGACAACGCGCCGAAGGCCATCAAGGAAGGCGTCCAGAAGGACGAAGCCGACAAGATGAAGGCCGCCCTCGAAGAGCAGGGCGCCAGCGTCGAACTCAAGTAATCGTAACGGAACACTAACCGGGAAACTGGGAAACGAGGTTACTACCGCAACCGGCAGTACCCTCGCTTTCCAGTTTTCTGGTTTCTCAGCCCCTTCGTTTCCCACCGTCATCTCCAGGCGGTGCGAAACATCCCAGAAACAAATCGTTTACGCGCCGGCAACAACTCCGAAACAGGGGCGAAACCGGCGGCCCTTACACTGTTAACTGGGCGGCGCCCGGCCGCCCGGAGTGGGAAGGGATGGAGATGACCAATCCAGGAATCAGCGCCGGGGATACCGCATTCGTGCTGGTGTGCGCGGGGCTTGTGATGCTGATGACGCCAGGTCTGGCGTTCTTCTACGCCGGTATGGTGCGCAGCAAGAACGCGTTGGCGACGATCATGCAGTCATTCGCCGCGCTGGCAGTGATCTCGATACAGTGGGTGGTTATCGGTTACAGCCTTGCTTTCGGCCCTGATCACGGGGGCTTGATCGGCGATCTGTCCTGGCTGGGCCTTCGGGGCGTGGGCATGGCGCCCGACCCCAAGTACGCTTCCACGATCCCGCACACGGCATTCATGCTCTACCAGATGATGTTCGCCGTCATCACGCCTGCGCTCATCACCGGCGCTTTCGCGGAGCGCAAGAAGTTCAGCACATTTCTGGTCTTCATGGTCCTGTGGGCGACATTTGTGTATGACCCCGTGGCGCACTGGGTGTGGGCGTCGGGTGGCTGGCTGAACAAGATGGGCGCGCTGGATTTCGCGGGCGGGACTGTTGTTCACATCAGTAGCGGAGTTACCGCGCTCGTCGCGGCTATTGTGATGGGGCATCGCCACGGCTATCAGCGCGAGGAAATGCGGCCCCACAACATGACCTTGACACTGCTTGGCACCGGGCTCCTCTGGTTTGGGTGGTTTGGGTTCAACGGCGGCAGCGCGCTGGGCGCCAATGGACTGGCAGCCAATGCGATCCTGGTTACCCACGTATCGGCCGCCGCTGGGGCGCTGGGATGGATGGGCGTAGAATGCTGGCGTCGCAGGCAGTGCACCGCCCTCGGCGCGGCCTCCGGCGCGGTTGCCGGTCTGGTTGGCATCACACCGGCGGCCGGATTCGTTGGCCCGATGGCCGCAATCGCGATCGGGCTGCTCGTCAGTATCGTATGCTATATCGCCGTGGCGGCCAAAGCGAAGCTGGGTTACGACGATTCGCTGGACACGTTCGGGGTCCACGGCGTTGGCGGGACGATCGGGGCGCTCGCTACGGGGGTTTTCGCCTCGGCGGCTATCCAGGCGGGCAAGACAGGACTCCTGGAAGGTAATGCGCGCCAGCTTGGCGTGCAGGCAGTCGGCGTACTGGCGGTGGTTGTGTATTCGGTAGTGGTGTCATTCGTGCTGTTGAAAATCCTGGACGCGGTTATGGGGCTTCGCGTAACGCGCGAAGACGAAATACTGGGATTGGACCTGAGCCAGCACGGCGAAGAGGCGTACGATCTGTCCTCCTCGTGACCCTACCATTGCCATCCTCCGCAAGGCGGACAATCTCCACGACTACACGCGCGCACACGCGGCGAAACGCCGCCTTGTTCGTCCGCAGGTGTTACCTCTTCCGTGCCACGTGCCGAGCGGGCTTTGGCGCGGGCCTCTTCGCAGCGGGCTTCTGATCGGCGACGGATGCTTTCACGTAACTGCCGCTCTCGGAGATGAGCCGATCGCCCTTAATCTCATACGCGGCAAAGCCGAACTCACCCGCGACCTCAACGTAATTGCCGCTCACTTCATACGATACTACGACGGTGTTATAGCGCCTGCTGCCGCCCGCGTCAGCTTTCAGAGTTCGCGAGGCGCAACGCCCATTCGTCTGAAAGTCGAGATACAGGTCCCTGTGGACCTTGCTGACACCGTTAGTCGTCGTGTAGAGATAGTATTTGCCGGACACGCCGGCCGCCTTCGCCACGGTCGGAAGCACCGTCAACGACAAGAGAGCCATCAACGCGAACAGAGTATATCTCATCAGAGTCACCTCCCAGCCAGGCTGATACGTGGCCACGATTTCACCGGATTCAGCTAATTATTCCGCGGAATGGATATATCCGGTACGGGTCTTTTCAACCTGAGCGCGCGCCGTTCGGGTTGAGCGCCTGCGCGAGGCATTCAGGAGCAAGGACGGAGGGCCATGCCTGCTTAAATGGCGCCCGTTCTTGCCCTTCGCGAGGTTGCGTGGTATACTGTGTAAGGCGTTCGCCCTCGTAGCTCAGAGGATAGAGTACCGGCCTCCGAAGCCGGGTGCGGGGGTTCGAGTCCCTCCGAGGGCACCAGAGCGGAAACGATGGATCATGAGCGAAGCACGAGGAGTCCCGGATTCATCGTTCTGAATTCATCATTCATCGTTTAATACGTGGGGCGTTGGAGTAGCGGTTAACTCGTCACTCTTTCACAGTGAAGATCACGGGTTCGAATCCCGTACGCCCTACCATACGCGGCGGCCCGCCCGGGTCGCCGCTTCTTCGTTTTGTCACGCTCCTTACATCCCGCGCCCCGTTTGAACTACCATAAATGCAGCAACGTTCTCACCCTATCTCGCACGCTTAACGAACAGGCCCCGACGGTTGACATTTCGGGGCGAACCTGGAGGCAATTGTCATGTTCCATACTCGCGCAACGGTAATGTCGTGCGCCCTGCTCCTCGCCGCATCGGCTTGCTCCCTTGCCGCCGGCCCGCAAACCGTCCTCCCCTCCGGTACAACCGTCAAGGGCTGGAAGCAGATGGGCGGCGTCAAGGTTTTCAATAACAAGACCATTTTCGACCTGGTTGACGGCGAAGGCGACGCAATCCTGGCATACTCATTCCGGGGCTGCGCTCACGGGGAATACGGACCCGCCAAATCGGCGCAACCGGCGATCACAATCGACGTCTATGACATGGGGGATCCGCTGAACGCGTACGGCCTGTTCAGCAGCAGCGACCGTAGCAGCGGCAAGGCCACGGCGCTGGGTTCCGAAGGCGTCAAGATCGGCCAGAGCGGTCTGAATTTCTGGAAAGGGCGATATTTGGTCCGAACGACGCTCATCGGTCGCGGCGCGGCTTTCCCGAGCAATCAGACGGCCCAGACGGCCTATGCCAAGGCGACGGCGGCGAAGATCACGGGCCCAGGCGGACCTCCGGCCCTCTTGAAGGCCCTCCCTGGTGGCCGCCAGCCACACAGCGAACGGTATACGAGAAAAAACGTTTCGGGCCAGGCATTTCTCAACAACGCTGTAGGCGCACGGTATCCATCACAGGGGTTCGGGGCCGAACTGTATATTTCCGATTGCGGCAGCCCGGCGGCCGCGAAAGCCTCATTCGATGCGTATCGGTCGTACGAGAAGGCCGGCAAGGGGCTCGTCCCCGTGAAAGGCATCGGCGACGCGGCGTTCAGCGTGTCCGACCGCTTCGCCAAGAACGTGGTCGTTGCGCGCAAAGGAAAGTACGTTGTGTGGATTCTGCGAGCGAAGGACGTTAAAGGCGCAACAATGCTGGTGAAGAAGGCTGTCGCCGGTCTGCGATAACCCAGCGCGGTGGTTTGGAGTCAGGTAGTCCATGGCGGATAAAGGCAAACTCTCACGCAGGAAGTTCCTGGAGATCGCGGGCGGCGCGGCCGTTCTGGGCGGGCTTTACAGTATCACGTTTCAGGACGAAAGCGCTCCGGCAAAGCCGCGTCTCCGGCCCGCGCCGGCGCCCGCCGGCGCGGACATCGTGGCGGTTGAAGGCGCGCCCACCGATTATGCCGCCATCACGGAGCGCGCCATCAACGAGATGGGCGGCATCGAGCGGTTTGTCAAGAAGGGTGATCGCGTCGCGCTGAGCCCGAACATGGGCTGGATGCGGACCCCGGAACAGGCCGCCGCGACGCACCCCGACGTGCTGCGCAAAGTAGTGGAAATGTGTGAGCGCGCCGGTGCATCACGCATCACCTGCATCGACTACACCCTGGATGACTGGCAGATGGCGTTCGACATTTGCGGCGCGAATGCGGCCGTCAAGGGCACGAAGGCGACCCTCCTCTCCCCCACCGACGAGGGGATGTACCGCGAAGTCGATGTCGCTTCGTTTGTGCCCGCGAAGACCTCCGAAGGGGCTCCGTACGACTGCGTTCACCGCGCTAACCGCCTCGTGCAGAAGGTCCCGCGCGAAATTCTGGAGGCCGATTCATTCATCGTGATGCCGATCGTGAAGGACCACGAGGCGGCGACCATCACCATCTCCATGAAGAAGTTGATGGGAAACATCTGGAACCGGAAGGACTACCACCGGTACGGCCTGCACCCCTGCATCGCGGAACTCAATATGGCATTGCGACCGACGCTCATCCTGGCGGATGCGACGCGCGTGCTGCAGACGCGCGGGCCGAAGGGTCCGGGCGAAGTGACCATCCCGAACCAGGTTGTCGCGGGCGTGGACCCTGTGGCCGTGGACGCTTACTGCACACGGTTTCTGACGGTCAAGCAGATCACACCGGACCAGGTTCAACACCTGATGCTCGCCGCGCAGATGGGCCGCGGCCAGATCGACATGGACAAGCTGAAGATCAAGGAGATCTCCGGCGCAAACGCGTAGGCGGACGCCGGGAAATGGCGGGGAATCGGCGGCAAAGCGGATATGATAGAAGCGGCACCAGAGAAGACGGGCCTTTCGAAGGCGGATAAGCGGAAGATGGCCAGCGAACCCGGGAACGCCGGGGCGCGCTGGATCATAGCGCTCCGCCGCGCAACGCAGGTTATCACGTTCGCGGCGTTCGTACTCCTGTTCTTCGGCACAACGGAGCCGTCCGTGCAGCGAGCGAGCGTGCCGCGCGGGTTCTTCATGTCTCTCGACTTTCTGAACACGCTGAAGAACGCCATAGCGTCGCACCACGTTGCCGTCTACGCCCTGGGGCCCGGACTGCTGATCCTGCTCCTCACACTGTGGGGCGGGCGCATCTTCTGCGGATGGTTGTGTCCGCTCGGAACCTCCATCGATATCGCGGACCGACTTCTGTTTCGCAAGGGCCGCCTGTTCTACAACCCGAAGCGAACCGAGACACGTCGCTACCGCAACTGGAAATACCTTTACCTGCTGATCGGCCTTGGCGCCATCGTGTTTGGCGTTGACCTGCTGACGTTCGGCGACCCTCTTTCTCTCATTACACGCACGTTCGCGCTCTGCTTCTATTGCCCGTTCGCCTATGTATGGAACGGGGCTATTGGTCTGGGCGACCACCTGGGCATCCTTCGCGCTGTGGCGCGGATAACCGGCGTGGATATGAATTCGTGGCGGCTGGTCCCCCTGGCCTTCTTCAACGCCTGGCCGGCACTGCTGATGTTCATCGGCGTCATCGGGCTCTCCGCGTACCAGGAACGGTTCTGGTGTCGCAATCTGTGTCCGTACGGCGCATTGCTCGCGCTGCTTTCCCGCTTCGCCGTCCTGCGTCACTACGTGAGCAAGGAAGGCTGCATCCACTGCCGGAAATGCGAGGGGCTGAGCCGGATGGGCGCGTATGAGAATCTGGATAAGCGCGTTCAGGACCCTATCGAGCACAATATCGGCGAGTGCATTCAGTGCTTCCGGTGCGAGACGATCTGCCCGCCGGACGTCATCCAGATTCAGGCCAGGATGCCGGGCCGGTCGCCGGACGCAGTGAAGCCGGAGCCGCAGGCGGACATCGATATGGGACGGCGTCGTGTGCTGGCCGCGATCGGCGTTGGGATGCTGTGGGGCGCCACCGCGCGAGCAAATGCCGGCAACTACCTCGGCAAGATGCGGCGCTATGCCAAGAACAACCGTGCCATCCGCCCGCCGGGCGCCCTGCCGGAACGCCAGTTCCTGTCAGCATGCACACGATGCGCAGAGTGTATGAAGGTCTGCCCGACAAACGGCCTGCAGCCCGCGCTCCTGGAGACCGGTCCTGAAGGTTTCTGGACGCCCCTTCTGACCCCAGCAATCGGCCCGTGCGCGGAGAAATGCACCGCTTGCGGCGATGTGTGCCCCACCCACGCGATCCGGCCCTTCAGCTGGCAGGACAAGCGCTTCAAGCTGAAGCTGGGCCTGGCGAACGTTAACCAGAGCACCTGCATCGCCTGGAACGGGGGCCGCGATTGCGTGGTGTGCGCGGAAGTATGCCCCTATTCGGCGGTCGTGTTCCGCGACAAGATGGACGACGGCCTCGCCAAAGACGATACCCGGCCTATCACCGATCCCGGTAACCGCGGCAAGACGAAGCGCGTTCCGACAGTCGATGAGAAGTTGTGCACCGGGTGCGGGATATGCGAGTATCACTGCCCCGTTCTGCCGGAGCATTCTATCGTTGTCTACACCATGCAGGAGGACCGCGATTTTCGACCGGCGCAGGAAGGTCCGCTCGACGGGTTCGTTCGCCCGCACTGGCAGTCGCGAAAATCGGCCGGCAAGGATACGGAATACGAAGCGACCAGGGAAGAATACAAACGGCGGCAGGATGCGGCGAGCCCCGGTGGACCTTCGTCTTCTACTGGTGGCCCGCTTTGACAGCGCCACGAGGTTGGGCCTGGGCGCTATTTCCCGTGGATGACGCGGAGACACTCTGGACCGACGCCGTAGTCCGGAACGCGATCCAGTTGGTGGATGAAGCCGGGCAAAGCGCTGACTATGCTCCAATCGGCCCGGTGATCCACTGGGCACACATATTTAAGAGCGAGCAGGGAACGGACGGGGGTTGGCCGGCGGCGGTGAATGCGCGGACCGGTGAACCCATCGGCGCGGTGCGGACTACCGCGCCGGCAGAACTCATGGCGCGTCTGGACGCGCTTCTGGAATCTACCGAATACGCGGCTTGCATCGAAGCGGCCGCCCAGGCAAACCTCTAAGGAGAATCTGATGGAAGACGACAAACGGATCATCACCCCGAACACTGAGGACCTCAAAACGCTGAACCGGCGCGATTTCGTGCGCATCCTGACGACCGCGACCATCGGCGCCGGCGCCTTCGCCGCGGCGTTCAAGGGCTTCGCGCTCTCGCCCTCACAACGGGCCGAAGCGGCGGAGACCATGGCCGACCGGATCGGAAAACTGCCGAAACGCCAGTTCTGTGGACGCATGAAAGACGTCAAGACTGCTCCTATCATCATCTGCCAGGACTGGCGGCCCGAGTTGTACGCGGCGGGGCTGGCGGCCGGACTGAATATGGTTCACAAGGCGGGATACTGGAAGACGATGCCGCCGGAGTTCGCCAAACTGCCGCGCGAATCGTACTACACGGACATAACGGTTGATTCGACGCCGCGGAACCCGGACGATGAAGAAGGCGCATACCGCCAGGTGAACGAATCGCTGAAACAGAACGGGCTGAAGTATTACGACGTATTCAAGGCACACTTCGGGTGGCGCAGCGTGCAGTCGATGAAGGACCAGCGCGGGACCTACCGGGCATTCCAGCGCCTCAAGAAGGAAGGCAAGGTCCGATACTTCGGCGTGAGCCAGCACGACTACCTTCCCTATCCCGAGATCATCAGCGCTCAAATCGACGATGGCGTTATCGACACGATCCAGATGTTCTTCACGTACGGAGCGCCACAGGCGACCGTTGACGTCCTCGAGAAAGCACGCAAGGCCGGCATTGGCGTCGTCGCCATGAAAGTGATGGGCGGCGCCGTCAAGATGCGGGCCGACACCGCGTATCAGGCGCAGCTCAAGGCATCCGGCAAGGTCGGGCGCGCACTGTATCGCCACGTGCTGACGCTGAAGGGCAAGGACAAGAAGCCGATCTTCGCGGGCTGCGTGACGAACGTGGGCAACTTCGATCAGTTCGAAGAGAACATCGGAGCTGGCGCTGATAAAATCGCGCGCGCCGACGGCTTCTTCTTCGACGTCTAAGGGCAGGATTCAGGATCGGGGAACAGGATGCGGCTAGGCCCGCACCGGCGTCCCAGATTCCGTGCTGGACCTGAAGGTCCGCGTCGAACCGAAACTTTGGCCTGAGCCGAAGACAACGCAATACACGCTAGCCATCGATACACGTCATCCTGAGCGCAGCGAAGGATCTCAACATAACGTTGAGATCCTTCGCTGCGCTCAGGATGCCTGGCTATCAGCAATCACCTTGCGAGGGTGACAGTGCTTTTCGTCGCATGCTCTGTGCGTTCATCCCGGAAGGTGATCGCAAACGGTTCCGCATTCCTTCGCTGGATGCCGCCGAGGTGCTTTATCTCCATCGCTTCGTGGCGCACGGTGAGTGCGAAGCGCTGGCCCAGGTGGATGAACTGGAATCGGACTTCCGTCCACTGCTCCGGCAGTTTCGGGAAATCGCGGATGACCAGAGCGTCCAGGCCCCGCTCGATGCGGCAGAAGCCGTGGACCAGCGCCTGCCACGCTCCCCCGAGGCCCGCGGCGTGGATGCCGAGGTTCCAGTGCGGGCCGTAGGAATCCAGGTCCACGTGCGACGTGCGGATGAAGTACTCGTACGCCCAGTCCATCATCCCCAGTTCGGCGGCGACCAGCGAATAGGCCATCGCGCTCAGGCTGGAATCGTGGGCCGTGCGCTTCTCGTAGTACTCCCAGTTGGCGCGCTTGACCTCCTCGCTGAACTGGTCGCGCAGCAGGTAGAGCATCATCACAACGTCGGCCTGTTTGATGATCTGCGTGCTCTGGAACGGTCCCAGCGGGCCGCCGGGATGGAGGTCGGGGTGCGCCAGCCGCGCGCGGGCTACGTCCACCGCGCAGTCTTCAAGCCCGAAATAGCCGGCGAACTGCTCGATGACGCCATCAACGTCGGGCTGTGGGATGTAGAGAGCGTCGCGGATGGTGCGCCAGAGATCCCCCTCACCCCCTAACCCCCTCTCCCCGGGGGAGAGGGGGGATTGTCTCCCCACTCCCCCGGGGAGAGGGGCTGGGGTTGAGGGCGGAAGGAGCTCCGCGAACTTGATCGCCACGTCCAGCGCGAAGCGGGCTAGGGCGTTGGTGTAGGCGTCGTCATCGACGGCTTCGTGGTACTCGTCCGGGCCGAGGACGCCGCGCAGATGGTACGAGCCGTCCGGGTCCCTCTCGGCGCGGCTGGCGAAGAAGTTGGCGACCTCCACGGCGATCTCCAGACCGCGCTCGCGGATGAAATCCAGGTCGCCGGTCGCAAGGTAGTACTGCCAGAGGGCGTAGACGATGTCCGCGCTGATGTGGATCTGCTGGTCGGAGAACGGAGCGCGCATGGGGCGGCCCGTGAACGGGTTAGTGAAGACGTACAGGGCGCACTGGTCGTCGCCGGTCTCCTGGCTCTGCCACGCGTAGAACGCGCCGTCGAAGCCGTAGTTGTTGGCCTTGCGGCGCGCGCCGTTGAGCGTGTGGTAGCGGTAGCCCAGCGCGTTCCGCACGGGCGCGGGTTGGGACGCCATCAGCATCGGCAGGCAGAAGATCTCGCAGTCCCAGAAGATGCTGCCATAGTAGTCCTGCCCCTGGAGCCCGCGGGCGGGAATGCTCACGCGGTCGCTCCACCACGGCGACGCCGCCAGCAGATGGAAAACGGAGAACCGGATGCCCAACTGCGCCTCATCGTCACCCTCAATGACCACATCGGAGTTGTCCCAGAGTTCGGCCCAACGCGCTACGTGCTCTGCTTTCAGGTCGTCGTAGCCCTGCTCCCTCGCCCACGTGGCCATCTCGCGCGCGCCGTGGAGTGGGCGTCCCACGGTGAAACGGCTGTCCGCAAATGCTGCCATGATCTCGAGGCCAAGTGTCCGCTCAGGGCGCAGACACGCGACAATCGTCCTTTGGGCACTCATCCGCTGGTGTTTTGCTCGTGAACGGATGGCTTTCCGCGCCCAAAGCGATGTGGCCACCGCGATCTCGTATCCGGGATCGGTCGTCTCGATAGAGGCGGACAGGCCGTTCAGATAGGCGCTGGGAATGAAGCGAGCTGTGTGATCGGCCCACCGATTGTTGACATCAGCACGGATTTCCGAGGTGACCTTAACGTCACAACTCTGCTCCACCGTGATGAAGTACATCAGTCCCGCCACGTTCGGCGTGACCGTGCTCAGGAAGCGTTCGGTGTCGATGGTGACAACCTTGCCGGCGGGGCTTTTCCAGCGGACGTGGCGGCGGAGGATGCCTTCACGCATGTCCAACTCGCGCCAGTAGTCCAGCACCTCGCCGGTCGTCATATCGAACCGTTCGCCGTCCACGTCCATCGTGATGTAGTGCCAGTCAGGGATGTTGACGATCTCGCGCTCGGTCAGCTTGCCCTTCGGCGTGTCGTAGATGCCGTTGATATAGTTGCCCACTATGCCGGGCACCGTGGGATCGGCCTCCTCGAACGCGCCGCGGCTGCCCATGTAACCATTCGCCAGCGCAAAAACCGTGGCGCGGGAGGTCTCTTCTTCGGGCTTCCATTCCGTCTCACGAAGCCGCCAACCGTCGAATTCGTAATCCATAGGTTCTAATCTACCACAGAGGAAAGGAGGACACAGAGGAGCACGGAGTGAGAGAAATGCAATTCCTCTGTGTACCTCCGTGTACTCAGTGTCCTCCGTGGTTCAGATGTCGTTTGGGTTCAATGCACCCAGTGTTGTGACCACAAGGTCGGCGCCGGCGGCTTTGAGGAGTTCTTCATCGTTGTGGCGGGCGAGGCCGATCGCTTTCATGCCTCCTGCTTTCGCTGCCTTCACACCGCTGGGCGCGTCCTCGATGACGACGCAGTCGGCCGGGTCCGCGCCGGCTTCCTCGGCGGCGGTCAGGAACAGCTTCGGGTGCGGTTTGCCCGGATGGATGTCGCGACCGCTCACGTTGGCGGCGAGGACGTCCAACAGCGTGGTCTCGCAGGTCACACCGTCCAGCGGGCGGCCGTGGAGGTATGGCTCCACGTGGACGCGCGCCATCATCGCGTTGGCATTCTTCGAAGAGGAGGCCGCGGCGACCTTGCCGCCGGCCTCCATCACGCGCAGAAGGAACCCCACCGCATCGGCGTAAGCTCGGAACTCGCCGCGATCGATGAGATCTGCTATCATCGCCTGTTTGCGCCGGCACAGCAGCGCGACGTGCGCATCGTCCATCGGAAGCCCGAACGCGGCCAGCATCGCGCGCGCGCCGTCATTGCGGGGCTTGCCGGCGACCACGAACTGGTAGAAGCCAGAGGTGTAATCCTCCGGATGATAGGCCGAGGCGGCCCCCTCCTCCGCCCAGTCCGTCTCCACGAGGGTCTTCAGGGTCTCGCCCCAGGCCTGCTCGTGCGGAGAGTCCACCAGCACGCCATCCACATCAAAGATAAAGGTTTTCACGCTCCAATTGTGTGGCGTTAGGGCATGGGGCAGGCAAGAAACCCCTGCGACTGAAGTCACGGCTACAAACGCACAAAGTGCCCGTCCGGGCACTGTATCGGAATCGCCGAAGGGCGACTTTGTGCTCATGTTGCCCGCGAATTCATTCGCCGGGTGGAGTTCAATCCTCGTCCACGTTCGGATGGAATTTCGCCCACGGGAACGGCTCGTCAGGTCGCAGCGAATGCCAGACTGCGCGGGCGACGATCGTGGCATCGGCGCGATCCACCCCGGACCAGTCCAGCTTGTGCGACGCAAGAGCCAGCCTCCGGGCCTCACCGTTGAGCGCTGTGGTGGACGGGTTCATCTCGTCGATCGGGACGTTGGTCGGGACGGCGGTATACGGACTGTATTCCGGCTTCGCCGTGAAGCAGGCGGACATCGGGGTGGCGGTCCGGTCAAACCGGTTCATCGCGGGCAGACCCAGCACGAGGCCCATCGTCCGGATCAGCGAGGTGTGGTTGTACACTTCGCTCACCACTTTGCCGCGCCTGGTATATGCCGACGCGCAGAATGCCACGGTGCGATGCCCGTCCACATGGTCAAGACCGAACTGCGAATCGTCCTCGATCACGAGTATCAGCGTGTCCTTCCAGAAGCGGGACTTGCTGATGCCCTCCACGATTCGGCCGAGCGCAAGGTCGTTGTCCGCCACCGAGGCGCGGGGCGTGGGGTAGCCGGGGTCCGTGCCGTTGGTGTGGTTGCACGGCAGCAGCAGGATGGACAAGTCCGGCATCTTGCCTGTGGCCTGCCAACCGGACAGGTCCTTCAGGTAGAGGTCGGCCCTCCACTGGTCCGGCGGAATGACCGGCCACCCGATGTACTTCGGATGGAGCAGCGGCTTGAGGGCGGCATTGTCCGTGTCCGCGGTGACCTTGTACCGGTTTCCGCCGGCCTTGTAGTCTGCGTAGAACTGGCGGAACGTCGGCTCCTTTCCGGTGGAGGGGTCCACAACGCGAGGCTTGTTCACGAACTCGCCGTAAACGCGTACGCTGCGATGCTTCTTCACTGCCGAGGTCCAGAGGAACCCCGCCGGCGAGTAGGCCAGGGGATCGCCGCCATCGTACGGATAGCTCCGGGCATACGCGGAGTAGTTCTGCTCCATGTAAGCGTTGGCGACCGCCGATCCGGTCCACTGATGGCCGTCGGCGGAGTTGGTGCCGCTCGTGTACGTGTTGTCCAGCAGGACGAACTGGCGGGCGATGGCGTGTTCGTTCGGGGTGGTCCTTTCCGGGAAGAGACAGAGCGCTTTATCGCCATTACCCTCCGGCATGTCGCCGAGGTCCAGGTCGTAGGTGTGGTTCTCTTTGATGATGTAAACCACGTGCTTGAAGACCGAGGGCTCACCGACACGTTCCGGGACGGGGCGTGGCTTGATCCCCTTTCGGGCCGGCAATTCGAATCTACCCCAGCGGTTGTTCTCGGCCACCTTGCGCGTCTGCAGTGCAAGGTCCCGCCAATCGGAGCGCGCGATAAACTGAACGGTCCCTACGGTGCTATGGACGTTGTAGCCTCCCACCGGGCTGGCGAGTCGTGAACCGAACCCCTTCGTGCTGGCGACGAACAGGCGTCCCCCATGTTCCCCCAGCGCGATCGGGAACCACCCAGTAGGAAGGTATCCGGTGATACTCCTGGTGGCTGTGGAGACGATGGCCACGGCATTGGCGCCGCCACACGCCACATAGAGGGAATTGCCATCCGCGGAAAGCGCAAGGCTGGTGGGCATCTGTCCGAACCCGGGATCTTCGGGTTGCCGCATGGAGATCGTTCCGGCGATTCGCCGGAGCCGGATGTCTACGATCGAGATCGAGTCGCCGTCCGAATTCGCGACGTACGCCTTGCTTCCATCTCTGGTGAACACGGCGGCCGATGGCTGTCGGCCGGCATCCACACTCGTGGCCTTGAGCGTGTGTGTGTCGATGAACGTAAGGCTGCCACCCAAGGCGGAGTCCGTGGTGGGGTCAACCCGGACCTGGGTCTGGGCGGACGGCGCGGATGGCTCATTGGAGCGGGCCGCGCGGCCGCCACGATTCGCGACCAACAGCGTCCGTCCGTTCGGCGAGAGCGCGATCCGGTACGGGGCAACGCCCACGGGAATCTTCGCGATCGTCTTCCACGTGGAAGTATTCACGACCAGGAGAGCATTCCGGATGCCGAGTGCAGCATACAGACGCTTGCCGTCCGGGGAGAGGGCGAGGCCGGTAACCTGCGGGTTACCCGTCGGCGCCGGCAACGGAACGAGATCGGTCCCGTTGGGCGAATTGGTCCGTGCCCCCGGCGAGCCGGAGACCGGCGCCTCAACCACCTCCGCCAGCTTGAACGTGCCCGTCTTCTTCCAAGCGCCCTTCTCGATGGAAATGCGGTTTACCTGGCCCTCGTCGCCGGTCGCGTACAGCGAAGCGCTATTCGGCGCCCAGGCCAGGCCCAGAGGTCCCGTGCTGAGCGGTACGGTGCTCGTCAGTTGTCCGAGGGGCGTGTACAACAGTACAGCGTTCTGCGTCAGGACCGCCACAACCTTGCCGTTCGGCGACACCGCGACGTCCTTGGGACGCGCTCCGTTCACTCGCCGGACGGTTCCCAGGGGCGTAACCACCTGGTTGCTCGGCACAAGGGCTGATTCGCCTTTACGTTCGCCGACAGTGTTTCGGACCGACGGCGCGGCAAGTGCGGGGAGTCCGGCAAGGTATAACGCCAGCGTTAGCGCGTTCACTCGAATCATCGTCTCTCTCCTCAACCACTCAATGAAGCTGACATCGCCGCACGGAAACCGTCCGGCCAGTAATCCACCTTGGTCATTGTAGTGTGGCTTCGGAGTCGGATTTTGGATCCCGGCTTCCTACCCTTTGACACCGCTATAATGGTTCTAGATACAAATACTGCTTAGGCGACTTCTTGGGGGCATCACTATGCGAGTCTACGTATATTGTCGCGTTTCGACGGATGAACAGTCCACGGACGACCACTACAGCCTGGGCAATCAGGAGCAGCGCGCCCGGGATTATGCCAAGGCGAAAGGATGGCAGGTCTCCTGGGTGCGTAAGGACGTGGCTTCAGGCAAAAATACCAATCGCCCCGGATTCCAGGCACTTGACGCCGCCGTTAAGATAGGTGAGGTCGATGTTGTCGTCGTGTACCGTCTGGACCGCCTTTCTCGAAACGTCCGCGACATCTATGATTTTCTTGACGAGCTACAGAGGCGTGACATCGCCTTCGCCAGCATCACAGAAGGCTTCGATACGACGACCGCAATGGGCCGTGCTATGCTTGGTGTCGCGGCTGTCTTCGCCCAACTCACGCGGGAGATGATTGCCGAGAACGTCAAGGATGGCTTACTGCGACGGGCCGAGTCGGGAAAATGGAATGGACCTAAGTGGAACCCTCCTTACGGCTACACCTACGTGCTAGGAGGAACAATAGAGCCGATTCCTGAACAAGCGGAGCTAGTTCGAAGTATCTTCAGGTGGTTCAGTGAGGACAAGTGGGGCACGAGCAAGATCGCACGGTACTTGAATAACCAGGGGGTCAAACGCGAGTCGGCTAAGCCAAATTCGGGCCAGTGGATCCAAAACAAGATTTGGGAAATGCTGCAGAATCCCGTGTACGTCGGGAAAGTCGTAGCCGGCGATCGGCTGGTGGATGGCATCCACGAACCGCTCATTGATCAGGATACCTGGGACGCGACGGCAGCAGTGTCTACCGCCAGAAAGCTTCAGTCTCCACGGTTGAAGGCATCCCCTCACCTTCTCTCGGGCCTGGTGCGTTGCGGAACCTGTGACCGCCTCCTCGCCGCCCAGAAATGCAACTATTCGAACAGACAGGGCGATGTATCATTCGTCGGCTTCCGGCATTCGCGAAACGAGTTTTCGGGTCCAAGACATTGTCCGGGCGTCTACCACCGTGGCGATACCTTGGAGCTCGCGGTGATATCGGACCTTCTAGCGCTAGCAAAGGGCGAGAACGTGAGAGAGATGGCGCTGAAGGCTGCGAAGGAGCGATTGGCGACTGAATCTGGCCCGCTCAGGGACGAGGCTCAGCGCCTCTCGTCCCAACTCTCCGAGTTCGATCACCGGTTCGAAAGCTGGGCGCGACTCCTGGACGACGGCGCGATCGACGAATCGCAGTTTCGCCTCCGCAACGCGGCGCTCCTAAAGGACAAAGTGAAAGCCTCCAAACGGTTCGAGGAGATCGAGGCTGCGCTCGGGGCTGAAGAGAGACTGGAAATCGATCTTGCAGAGGTTGACGCAGTATGGCGTGATCTGCCGGTAGCGTGGGAGCACCTGGAATTTGAACAGAAGCGTGAAATCCTACGCTTGCTGATCGAGAAAGTACTGGTGTACCCGGATCGTGTGGAGTTGCAGCCTTACCATTTGCCGCCGCGTCGGCTGGAAACGCGGCGGTCACGGCGAGAGTTCATAAGAAAGGTCACTTAATTATCGGTATCGGCATCGCCGCAGCGAACGAGGTTGACTCTCCCTTCAGTCCAGTCGGCCGTTCTCACCGCCACGCGGGCATGAACCGTGAGGGGCATTGTGATCATGCTTGCTGGGAACAGACGCAAATCCGCTGCGGTGCCTTTTGCCTCCTCGCATTGTGATATGATGGTGGCAGACAGACGCGCTGTCTTCGTGACCACGCCCGCATCCATCGTTGGGAGGTTCTGCCCGTGAAATCGCACCACCGTTTGCTGACGGCCCTGGCGGTATGCTTCTGCCTCTCTATCCATCCCGCGAAAGCAGCCGGGACGCCGGCGGGGGAGCGGGTTGTCTCGCGGGGGCGGTTGCCGTGAATTACGACCTCAGGAGCGGTCGAGCCGTCTTCCTGAAGAACACCGCAGCACCCGAGGCGCGGGCCGATGCGGTCTACCAGAAAGCCCTCGCTTCCCGCGTGTCACCGACCACCCCCCTCCCCGTGCCGCCGCTTCCGGCCGGGTTCGATGCGACCAAAGTGAGCAGCGCCTTCCTCGCGGAGCACGGGGCGGTCTTTGCCCTGAAAGACCCGCTGCAATCTCTGATTCCCGTTCCTCCGGCGGCTGACGACCTCGGGATGGTTCACGTGGCGTTCAACCAGGTCCACGGAGGTGTGCCGGTGTATGCGTCGCAGGCGGTCGTGCACCTGACCGGCGACGGAAAGGTGAGCAGTGTGAGCGCGAGCGTGATGCCGGACCTCACCGTGAGCACACTGGCTACCGTGACTCGCGACGAGGCGAGCGCACATGCGTTGACGGCATTTCAAGCACAGTTCCCGCTATCAACTCCGTCTGTCGTTTCCGTAAAGCCGTATGTGTTCTGCCCGGGCTTTATTCGCAACGACGCGGACAGCACGGCCTACTTGGTCTGGGAGGTACGCATCGTCGGCAAGCGCTCCGCGTGCGAGGAGTGCCCGCCGATCGCCGACGAGAACCCCTTCTTGGACGCTCACGGTGACGGTGCGCTGGTGTTCCAGCTCTCCAACTCGCGGCAGGATTCCTACCGCAAGATCTACGACTGCTCCATCTACTACCTAACAGATCCGAATGCGTGTTGGTCGGAGAAGGTCATTCCACGATATCTCGGATACACGTTCGGAAGGCGCGAAGGCGCTCCGGCTCGCGGTCAGAATCCCGTCCCGGGTAATAACGGCGCAACGGATGTGGACATTTTGTATGACTTGATTGGCGGTCTGAATCAGATGTACGTCGAGGAGACCGGACGCAATGGCCCAAACGGCAAGGGTGGAGCAGGGGATGGTACTGATTTCCCTTTCAACTACATCGCGAGCTTTGCGTTTCACGAAACTGGGTTTCCAGGAGAATGCCGAAATGGCGCCGGTGCTTGGTTCTTCCCGGGTCGAACTGAATACTGCATGGGAAATGTGGTTCCGGACATGGTAGGACACGAGGCCTCCCACGCCGTGTCGTACTATCGCTGGGACACAGCCGGCAACTTGAACAGCCTCGCAAATTGGGGCGACTCCGGCGCGCTCAACGAGAGCTTTTCCGATATCTGCTGACCCACTCGTTTTCGGCCAAAGCTTTGGCCGTGAAACGGGTGACGAATAACGACGGTAAGAACACCCCCGGCGTGGACCAGATCCTCTGGAAAACGCCGGAACGGAAAGCAGGGGCAATATCCGCGCTCAGGCAAAGGGGCTACAGTTCCCAACCGCTGCGGCGCGTGTATATCCCAAAGGAAAACGGGAAGAAACGCCCTCTGGGAATCCCGACGATGCGGGACAGAGCCATGCAGGCACTCTACCTGCTCGCGCTCGATCCCGTGGCGGAGGTGACCGCCGATCCGAACTCATACGGGTTTCGGAAGGAGCGGTCCTGCGCGGACGCTATCGAACAGTGTTTCAAGACGCTGTGCCGTAAGTCGTTTGCGCAGTGGGTGCTGGAAGGCGACATTCGAAGCTGTTTCGACCGGATCAGCCACGAGTGGCTGTTGGCCAATGTCCCGATGGACAAGGCCATCTTGCGCAAGTGGCTGGCGGCGGGCTACATGGAAGAAGGGGTCTTCTACGAAACTGAGGAGGGAACGCCGCAAGGCGGCGTGATCTCGCCGGTGCTGGCAAACTTCGCCCTCGATGGATTGGAGCGGCTGCTTTCGCAGGCGTTCCCGTACAAGTCGGGGCGGGTGATCCGGCCCAAGGTTCATCTGGTTCGGTATGCGGACGACTTCATCATTACCGGTAGCAGTAAGGAGCTGCTGGAGGATGAGGTCCGCCCTCTCGTGGAGAGCTTTCTGCGGGAGCGGGGGCTGGAACTCTCAGTTGAGAAGACCAGCGTCACGCACATAGAAGACGGCTTCGACTTCCTCGGACAGAACGTCCGCAAGTACAACGGCAAACTGCTGATCAAGCCGTGCCGGAAGAACGTACAGACGTTTCTCACTAAGATCCGCAGGATCGTCAAAGCGAATCGATCGGCCACGGCGTACGCTCTGGTCTCCCAACTCAACCCGCTGATCCGGGGTTGGGCGAACTACCACCGTCACGTCGTGAGCAAGGAGATATTCTCTCGTGTGGACACCGCGATCTTCCGATCCCTCTGGCAGTGGGCGAAGAAACGCCACCCCAACAAGGGGCACCGCTGGGTCAAGGAGAAATACTTCGGGACCGTCGGCGGCTCGAACTGGCGCTTCTTCGGCGAACAGCGCGATGAGGGCGGCACCACAACAATCCAATGGCTACGCCGCGCCTCCTCGACGCGCATAACACGGCACCTGAAGGTCAAGGCTGAGGCGAATCCTAACGACCTGGCGTTTGAAGTCTACTTCGAGGAGCGCGAGAGCGCTCAATTGGGAGACGACACGCTGGGAAAGCGGAGACTTTGGCGGCTCTGGAACGAGCAGGACGGCTTATGCCCCGTCTGCGGGCAACGGTTCACCCGAAAACGCGGGTGGCGCTTGCACTATCTGGTCCCCCGAGTGCTGGGAGGACCGAACCGGAGTAACAATTGGGTGCTGGTTCATCCCGACGGCCACCGGGAGGTTCACGACCGTCGACTCTTCGTGGCGAAACCGCGTCCGCATAAGGGCGTTCAAGAGGCTCGAGCCGTGTGACGGGAAACTGTCAAGCACGGTTCCTTGAGGGGGGAGCGACGGCAACGTTTCTCCCCCACTCGACCTAAGGGATTTCGTTCGCTTCCGGTAACGTGAGCGGGCGCAACTCGCCGTGCATCACAACCGCCTCCACCTGGGCGGAACAGTTAAGTCCCTGTGGATTGAAGTGACCGTTTCTCTCTACCTGAGCACCAAACGTACGTTTTCGTTCCAATGATTGCCAGACTTCCACGTCGGCTACCTGGACGATCTTGCGCTCCCAGAGCTTGATGTCACAGAATTGTGCAAGATTAACACCCACCACCGCTACGCCACGCCAAATTTGCTGGTCCCATCGAGTATAATAGTCTCGGGATTCATAAGTCGATTAACGCGCTCTGGGCCAACGATTACCCAAAGCAAATGCTGATCGAATCTGGATGCCTTCTCCGACTGACAACGTTGCCGGCCGAGAACAAGTTACGTTTCATTTTGTCCCTGCCCGTGCGGGTGGTGATGGAACTTCAGATACTTGTGTGGTAGGTGACGCAAGGCCGCGCCGACCCAATGGCGACGCCTGCCCTGCGCTGATTCTGTGCGCGGTGAATATCAGGTAGGTGTCGGACCCCACGGTGTGGTCGGGCCTCAATCACGCTTGCGGACGGCCTTGGGTTTCTACATCTCTTCCCCGTGTGTTCTCGCGCGCG
>DASXVS010000065.1 GCA_036504095.1 Armatimonadota bacterium
GTTCTGATATGGAGCGACCCTGTCAAGCCCCACCGGGTTTGGCGGGTTTGAACTCAGGCCGGCTCGCCTCCGCAAGGAGGCCAGCCGGCCTTTTCGTTTTCATGTTGCCTCCACAAATCGTGAAGTGTTCCCGCCGGAGCCGCCCGTCACATGACTGCCTGGCCGGAACGGCGCGGAGCGGGCAAGGGCGCAAAGCGGCGAAGCGAACCCTTGCCCGCGAGCACCGTTCTGGCATTGACGGATACTTCGACGGGCGGCGTAGCGGGAACACGTTCCTGCTGGTGAGCCTGGAGCTTTTCTGGTTGGGACGGCACAGCCGATGACAGCGGAGGAGCTGGCGCGACGATTGATCACTCTGATATTCGCGGGTCGGAACCGCATGGTCATGATCCGTCGGGAGCTGCCTCGGACTAAACGCGCGGGTTGGGTTCGGAAACCGTTCCGCATAGAACGTGAGGAGGATTCTCCTTTTCGTTGGCCCTGCGCTGTCATCGGCTCTGCCGTCCATGGTCACTTCCTGCCTTATGCGGTGATGGCAATTGTTTGCTGTTGTTCAGTGTGGACTGCGATCGCCCAAATGAAGCCGAGCAACTCACGTCCTATCGCGGTCACAATCTGGTTCTTGTTCTTGTCCCGGGCCGCGAATGCCGTGTAACGCTTGTGCAGCCGTTGTTGCGCTTTCCACGCCATCTGCTTGACTTCATCACTCAGGGCCAGGTTCTTCTGCCTCCGCAAGAGGAATCCCGTTACGTTGGGCCTGTGCTGATAGGCCCACGCCGCTTCCACCAGCACCCTTCTGAGATGGCTGTTCCCGGTTTTGGTGATGCCCCCGCGCTGAACACGGTTCCCGCTGGAGTGCTCGCGCGCCACAAGGCCGCTATAGCCCATCAATTGCCGAGGGCTCTGGAAACGGGACACCGATCCCAGTTCGGAGACAATCGTGGCCGCCGTCGTCTGCGCCACTCCACGTAGTGCTTGCAGCGCCTCGATCACTGCCCGTATTTCCGCTGGCGCCGCGCGCACAGCCTCATCGATAGCCTTCTCCAGTTTTAGAATGCGAGCCGCGACATGATCCACTTCTTCCTGATAGTCCGCCAGTGTGGCCTCCAGCGCGGGTTGGTCAAAGTGCACATGGCTCCTGATCCACTCCAGGTACCGCTTGGTCCAGGCTTTCAATCCTTCCGGCCGACGTCCGTGACGCAGCAGGAACTTGCCCAGCCGGTGCCGCGCTTTCAACTGATCCTTCTTGGCCGCCTCTCTGGCTCGAACCAGATCCCGCAAGGCCTCATGGGCTGCGTCCGGTACCCAAACAGCCGTCAGTTCGCCGGCACGGTAGCAGCGCGCCAGTTTCTCCGCATCGCGGCGATCAGTCTTAACCCGGTCTCCCGCTTTGGTGGGAATCAGGCTCGGAGCGATGACTTCGCAGGCAACGCCCAATTGCGTCAACTGCCAGTACAGGACATAGCCGGTTGGCCCAGCTTCATAGCAGGCCCGAAGGTGCTGAACCGGCCCGAGCTTATGAACCAGTTTCCGAATCGATTCCAGGCGGTTCGGGATCACTCCCAGCGAACGAACTTCACCGCCAGCTTCCGCTACCGCCACGGCAATGGTGTCGGCGTGGACATCCAAACCAACAAATCGTATGTTAGACATGCGACCAACTCCTTTCGTATGCGGCTCTGCGCCGTTGGCTCATCTATCCGCAGCGTAACCCGCGGATCTACGAATTTGGATTGGTCGCTCCATAATGACTAA
>DASXVS010000066.1 GCA_036504095.1 Armatimonadota bacterium
ACAGAGTGAAACGCGGACGGACAAGAAGGCTGCCGCCTAGGTGCATTGGGGCATGTCCGGCCGACCTGCTATACACGTAGGCCATCAACAGCCCGCCGGAAGGGCGCTACGCGCTTTTCCACCAGATGCGGGACACCACCCCTGACCGAGCTACTGCGGCACTCCCGGGCTGTGGCCGAGCAGCCTGGAGACTGGCTGCCCTGGACCTTCCGGGACACGCTCGCCCGCCTCGACGTGCCCGAGCGCCGCCTCGCTGCGTAGCGCCCCCCCCCTCCACTCATCCCAGTCTCCGTCGCCCGTCCGCCGGACGGTAGCACCCCCGCTCGCGCGACCCACGCACGCTTGCCGCAAGGACACCATCAGGGCCCCGATGCGCGATGCACGTGATGCACATCGAGGGCTCCACGGGCTCTTTGGGCTCCCAGGGCTCTCTGGGCGACAAGGGTCGAACGCCCTCATTTCGCCAACATGGCCGTATTACTGATATACGGCTCATTTGTTCAGATGTTTGCCAAGGCGAGGGTCGAGGGTTCAAATTCCTTTTCCCCGGTGAAGTTCCTTGACGTACTCCAACGCCTGTTCGCGAAGGCGTCGCTGGAACTTCGGGGGAAGGCTTCGGTAGCTGTCGAGTAGGTCCTTCTCCGAGGCGCTGAGAGGGCTGCTGGGGACTTCCTTCGCGGCGAGGTCCAGTTGCTCGGCGTCGCCGGCGACGAAGCGGAAGAACTGGTCTCTCGGTACCTGGAGAATGTCCGCCCACGCGTAGATGCGCTTGGCCGGCAGGCCCTCCCGGCCGACCTCGATGTTGGAGACAGAGTTCCGCGAGGTGTAGCCGAGGGCCTTGATGATGTCGCCCTGCGACAGGCCGAGTTCGGTCCGGCGAGCGCGAACGAACCGCCCGACGCGCCTCCAAAGGGCGTTGTCCTTGGCACTCTTCGGCATCTGGCTCTCCACCGCTCTCCGGAGATATGGAACTTCCGGAGAATCATCGTTCTCCGGCGGTTGGAGGGCAAGAGAGGCCACTGTGGGCCCGATTCTCCGGTCGTGCACCCAGTTCCCGGGGCTCGGCCGAGTCAACGAACGTTCGCGTCAACGCTGGGGGCTGGGGCCGAACTACGAACGGTTACGGCCAACCGGTCGATTCTCCAGGGACCAGCGGGTCGGCGTTCGGTAAACCGCCACCTGTACGGAGCTCGAAGCCGCCCGGACAAACTCCGGGCGGCTTTTCGTTTAACTGCTGTCCCAGAGGGGAAGCCCGAGCCGGAGATCACACGCGCCGCGGAGACCCTCCGGTCGGGGGCCTCCGGAGGCCGCTCTCTGCGCTCTCCGGGGGAGATCACGGGAGAGCCGTTCAACAGCTCGGCCTGGCCGTTTAACAGCTCCTGTTAAACGCGGCTCGCGGTTCAAGTCCGCTCAGGGCCCCAGACTTCGTGCGACGCACCGTCACGCTCCTTGGGGTGAAGGGGCCACTTGAAGGCGGAATCGAAGTGGCCGATGGACCGGATCGGCAGGGTGTGAAAACCCCTCGCGATTGATTTCGGCGAGCAGCTTTTCAATTGCGCGAAGCTCGGCGCGATTCCCGCTCGGGTCGAGCGCGATGGCGATCCGGGATTTCGCCACCTGGATATTCCCTGCGGCCTTGAAGAGGTTCTGCAGGACCCGCTTCGACTCGGCCTCGGTCGCCAAGTACTGCCGCAGCCGACCTTGCCAGGCGATCCTCCGCGGTCAGCGCAGCCACAACGCACGGTGTCGACCAGCAGCTTGTACTCACGCCGGTGGCGCACGAGTTTGCCGGCCAGGTACGTCTCTTCGATGGCGATGTGGTGGGGCGTCTGGCTCAGCCCCACCTTGAGGTCGGCGAGCAGGCTCATGGTCTCGGCGATCTCGGCCTTGAAGCCGATGCGCTCTGGCGAGCCTGCCTTTGCCCGCGCCAGTTTGCAGCGCAGCTTGCCCTCTCTCTGCAGGGCGCGGTCCCGCGACCGCTCGAGGTTTCGCCGGTAGGGGTTTGGGGATGATCGTCCCGTCCGGATAGGCCTCGACCTGGCGGCTGTCGAGCTGGTCGAATCCCCAGCGCTCCCTGCCGTACTTGAAGGCGTTCTCCTGCCTCCAGCGCGAAAAAAGCTTCTGCGCCAACCAGACTGCGTCTTCGGTCGAGGACGTCAGCAGGTTGAGTTGGGCGTCTGTCGGGCATCAGCAAGCTCAGCCGGCGTACGCGCCCCCGCCCCTTGCCCAGGTACGTCCCCCGATCCAGGACCACGACGCGCTGCGGCTTCGCCGTCTTCCTCGGTCAGGTCGAGGACGGTGCCGTGGCGCTCGAAGTGTTCTCGCCCATGCAGGGGGAACGGGGCGCGCTCGTACGTCAAGAAGTCCACCCGCCCCTCGGTGAGGCCCTTGAGCTCGACCATCGCC
>DASXVS010000067.1 GCA_036504095.1 Armatimonadota bacterium
CGGCACTTTAACGGTCACCCAGAGAACGGTGTTTTGCCCCGGCTGACACGATACGGTTGATTTCTGCAGCAGCAAGTCAGGGATATCCTCGCCATAGCTGGAGCGAAGGCTGCCTATCGGATTCCATTTCAGGTTCTGAACGCCTATGCGATGGCCGTGATCATCAGTTAGCCCCGCAGTAACTAACTTAACATCCGACAGCTCCTGTTTTACAGGCCTGATCACGATCTGAAACGGCTCATATTCGCCCCGGGCGGCTTCGATGGATACCTCCTGGCTCATGCGCGCTTTAGCGGGAAGCGTCTCAGCCGGGAATACCTTTCGGGTGGCGTGGTCCGTCCAGATCAGCATGTCAGGAGTCCGCTTTAAAACGGTCGCTGATGAGTTGCCCGCAATGTCTCTTTTGGTTCTGTTGCTTGGGTTCAGGTATGATGCGAGCGCTTTTTTGTAATCCCCCTGGAATGGCGCGATCACGAAAACGCTTCTCTCTACACTTCCTAACTTAAACCTTGGTGTGGCGCGCTGGCTTATACCGGCGAGGCATTGCTTAACAAGGTTTGAGAATATTATCCCTTCGCCCGTTTCATTGCTGTAGTAGCAGTCGGTCTGGCCGAAATAAGAGCCGGTGTTCAGCGTTGGTGATTTTACTTCCTCGGTCCGGATGCGGTTCGTTTTTATTCCGTTACTGCCGATGAAATTGATGCTTGTAGCCAACCTGTTAAATCGGGGGGATAGAGGGGCATAAGGGACGTAGAAACTGAAGCTATCTTCCTTGATGCATTTCAGCTCATAGATGAATTCAACGGCGGACCCCGTCGGTGGAACCGTTACTCGATGTGTCATGTGGAAATGGGGGGTGTCACATGTGAACTCGACGGTAACAGATCCGTCCTTCTCTTTTGCCATCCGATAGCGTCCGTTGGAAATTCGCCCTCGCGTGCCCTCATTCACCGAAGTGAGAGCACCGTTCTCAGTGAACTGGTAGTAAAGTATGAAGCCGTCAGAGATCAGGTTTTGTCCGCTGCCGTGCTTGTAAACAAACTCGGTTGGGGAGTAGTCCATCTCAGCGGTAAAGGCCAATCGGACGCTCTCGTTTTCCACCACCACGCGAGAGGGTGTCTCGGTGACATTCACCAGAGCGAGACTCGTCTGAGTCAACCCCAACGCGAGTGCTAGCACCAGTACAAAGGTGATAAACATGTTGGTGCGCATGTGGTGAATTCGGGTCAATAGGGCTGCAAGCGATATATCGTCCATAAGAATCCTCGTTGATTGGGACGTTGAAAAGATGGGTCAGTTAACTCGATCGGATTGAATACGTTATATCCGATTCCATTTCCGCTTCAATTCTGATCGCAGTTGGACTCCAATCGGTCGAACCGGACGGAAGGCCGCTGAGGGTCACTATCTCGGGATCGAACCGGATCATCAGCGTCGCGGCGTTGATGTAAGTGGATGTGCCTCTCTCGGTGATGACTCCATCGATGGAGAGTTCGGACGCCTGTCCGGCGACGAAATTGGAAATGTTGAGCGCCACATCGATAGTGGCGTAAGCAGGTGAAAGAGTGACAGGAAGGCAGGCTGCCGCAACAGCGGCGATAGCACACAGCGAAGCGCGGTGCATATCAGCATTTCCTCGCGAAGAACCGTGACGATGGTCTTGATAAAGCAGTGTGCTGCCCATACGGGCAGCAAGGATATGCCGGCGGTAATACGGCGCGGCGATGTGGCTCAGGGGCGTCGCCGTCGAGGTGTCGGCGCCCTCATCGGACCGCGAAGAGACTCTGTGACCCAGGAACACGACCCGATCAGCAGGCCTACATACAGTATCGTCCGGTTGGTGAGAGGGCATCAACGACAATTGGAATCTCTTAACGTGTGTTTTTCTGTTTGGTGAGGTGCCCCCCATTTGCGCCCGAATCCGAAGGGATCGCCCGCAGGCAGAGTACCCGTCTGCCCCGAAACTGGTGGGCGTGCCTACCCCTGCCGCTGTATTGTGGCCTTTCCCGCTGGATTCTTCCGGCGGGTTGAGCGTGGGGTCTGGCTCGGCGTTTCTGACATGCGCTGGCAGCTAATGGTTGGATTTCGGGTTCCGGTCGGCCGCATCATTCACTGTGGTTACCCCAGGAGATGCATCCCGTTTGCAGCGCTGCGTCGTTCTGAAGGAGCACGGGAATGAGCCTTACAGAATACGGATGGAATGACCGCCTGGCCGCCTCGTTCCGCGAACAGGAGGCGGCCGGCCGCGTTCCGGTCAGGATATCGCTTCAGGTGAAGGGCCACTACCTGGCGCTCACCGGGATCGGCGAGATCGCCTCGGAACCGACCGGCCGGCTGATCTACGACGCCGCCACACCCCGGGACCTCCCCGTCGTCGGCGACTGGGCCGCGGCGACCATACTCGAGGAAGAGCCGCCGAGGGCTCTGATTCACGCTGTCATCCCACGCAACAGCCTCTTCTGCCGGAAGGAAGCCGGAAAACGCGTCGTTGCCCAACCCCTGGCGGCGAACGTGGACATCGTCCTCATCGCGGTCGCCCTCGACCACGACTACAGCCTCAATCGCATCGAGCGATACCTGGCCCTTTCGCGGGAATATGGGGCTTCGCCGGTCGTCCTCCTGACCAAATCCGACGCCTGCGCGGAGAGCACCTTGAAGGTCGAGGATGTCAGGACGCGTATGCCGGACGTTCCGGTGATCGCCATCAGTTCCGTGGATGGCACGGGGATGGACGCGTTGCACGAGTGTCTCCCACCGGGCGCCACCTGCGTTGTGCTGGGCTCCTCGGGTGTCGGCAAATCCACGCTCATCAACCGCCTTCTGGGGGCCGATATACTGAAGACGCGCGAGGTGCGGCTGTCCGATAGCAAGGGGCGGCACACCACGGCCAACCGGCAGTTGTTTGTGCTGCCATCGGGCGCATTGATCATTGATACGCCGGGGATGCGCGAACTGCAGTTGTGGGACGCCCGGGAAGGTATCGACCAGACGTTTACGGACATCGCCGAACTATCGAGCGGATGCCGATTTCCTGACTGCCGCCACGCGGATGAGCCGGGCTGCGCCGTAATAGGGGCCGTGGCCGATGGCCTGATCGACCCGGCCCGCCTGGAGAACTACCAGAAGATGAGCAGGGAACTCGATTACCTGTCGCTCCGCCAGGAGGAAGGCGCCGCCCGGGCTGAGCGCGCCCGCTGGAAAGAGATAGCGAAAGAAGCCAAGCGCATAAAAAAGACGTAACCGGTGACCCGCCACCTTCGCGTCTCGCCCGTGCCTGTGACGAATCGCAAGACCATCCGCATCCACACCGCGCTCCGCCAACCATCGAGCGCCGGCGCTCGTCACCCTGCGCGAAGGACGATCGGCCGAAGGCCCGTCAGACCGGTACTTCAGTGCCGGGTCGCCAGCCACGGCAGTCTCTCCGGATATCCCGGGCAAGGCGCCCGGGCTCCGCTCCGCATTCATCATTCTGCATTCTGCATTCTGAATTCTCCGCCTACCCCGCCGCGCGAATCTCCGCCAGCGTGATCAACCGCTCCAGCGTGTATCCTTCCGCGGAAAGCGCTTCGGCGCCGCCTTCCTGGCGGTCCACCAGCGTGAGGCACTGGACCACCTTCGCGCCGGCCGCTTCCGCGGCCTTGGCGGCCTTCAGAAGCGAGCCGCCGGTGGTTGTGGTGTCTTCGATGATGCACACCGCCTGGCCGGCCTCCAGCGGGCCTTCGATGAGGCTCTGGGTTCCGTGACCTTTCGGCTCCTTGCGGACCATGAAGCCCGCCACCGGCCGGCCGGCGCCCCATGACATCGCGGTCACGCCGCCGATGATCGGATCGGCGCCCATGGTGAGGCCGCCGATCGCCTGCACTTCCGGTGCCAGGGCTTCCAGTATCAGTTCACACGCCAGCGCCAGGCCTTCCGGGTGCAGCGTGACCATCTTGCCGTTGATATAGAAATTGCTGGTGCGCCCCGAGGCCAGAGTGAACGTCCCCTCTTTGTACGCCCGCTCGCGGACCAGTTCGATGAATCGCGCCTTCTTGTCAGACATCTGTCGTCCTCCCGCACCAGTCTAGCAACAACGGCGCGCCACCCAGATATGTTTCGCAGGTTCCCATGCGTACTGGCGGCCCGCGTCTGTCGTCCGGAGGACGATCGGCCGAAGGCCCTCTAGACGGGTACTTCAGTGCCCGGTCGCCTGCCCCCAAATGGAAGCAGGCCGCCCTCGCGGGCGGCCTGTTCATTTCCCGTTTACCGGACGTTGAGCCTAACGCCCGGTCGTCGCCGAGAAATAACCGTCTTCAATCGTTCCACAGTACGCTAAAGCAGACCACCAGCGCTGCGGATGACGTGTTTGCTGTGTTTTCCACCCAGTTCGTCTCCTTACGAGTTGGTCTCGTTTGTCAGTCGCCCCACAGGGCGGAATCGCCCCACAGAGCGGAGTCGTCCCAGAGTGAGCTGTCTCCCCAGAGAGCGCTGTCACCCCACAGGGCGCTGTCGCCCCACAGAGCAGAGTCACCCCAGAGAGCGCTGTCACCCCAGAGAGCGCTGTTATCGCTGAGCCTGGTGTTGTCACCCCACAGAGCGGAATCACCCCACAGAGCGCTGTCGCCCCACAGGGCGGAATCGCCCCACAGAGCCGAGTCACCCCAGAGAGCGCTGTCGCCCCAGAGAGCGGAGTCACCCCACAGGGCGCTGTCGCCCCACAGAGCGGAGTCTTGCCAGACGGCCTTGTCGCCCCAGAGGGCGGAATCGCCCCACAGAGCGGAGTCGCCCCACAGAGCGCTGTCACCCCACAGGGCGCTGTCGCCCCACAGAGCGGAGTCGTTCCAGAGAGCGCTGTCGCCCCACAGAGCGCTGTCACCCCAGAGGGCGGAGTCACCCCAGAGAGCGCTGTCGCCCCACAGAGCGCTGTCACCCCACAGAGCGCTGTCGCCCCACAGAGCGGAGTCACCCCAGAGGGCGCTGTCACCCCAGAGGGCGGAGTCGCCCCAGAGGGCGCTGTCACCCCAGAGGGCGCTGGCTTGATAGAGTCCGTTCGGTCCGTAGCAGGCGGACGCCTTGAAGATGTCCAGTCCACCGTAGACCTTTGCGGGACCGTCGCCCCACAGTGCGCTGCTGCCGAAGTTGACCCGGAGGCCAACGGCCAGCGGCAGGCAATAGAGGCGTTCTTGGCTCCAGGCAATCACCGGGCTCGGCGCTATGGACGCTGTTCCGGTGGCCTTGATCGCTGCGGGGATGCTGAGGCTGCCCGCGCCCCGGCTGTAGACGTCTGAACCGTCGAACTTGACTGCGGAGCGCATCAGGCGCGCCTTCACGGTGGCGGGGTTCAGGGTAGGATCGGCCTGAAGCATAAGCGCTGCGGCCGCGGCAACAACCGGCGTCGCCATACTCGTCCCAGACATGGTGGTATACACCCCACCCACTCTCTGGTCCGCGTGTTCTGTCGCCAATGTGCTGCCGGGAGCCAATGCGCTTACGACCTTGTTCCCAGGGGCAACCAGGTCGGGTTTGAGGATGTGATCGGGCATGCTCGGCCCGCGAGAGGAATACGACGCCATCACGTCATCGGACCGGTTGGGTGTCTGCAGCGTGTTCAGCGCGCCAACCGTGATCACGAATGGGTCGTCGCCCGGGCAGTCAATGGTGCCGTAACGGCTGCCCCCGGTGGGGCTGTCGGCTACTTTGCGGCCGCGGTTGCCCGCTGCCACAACCACCACGATACCCGCGCCCTGCACCTTGCGTACCGCACGGCACAGGGGGTCGTTCACAACGCTCTCCAGCGGCACATGGCCGAGGGAAAGGTTGGCGACCCGGATGTTGTACTGGTTCTTGTGGGCGATAACCCAGTTGAGGCCCGCAATCACGGTGCTCACTGTGCTCGCGCCCGTTGCGTCCAGAACCTTCACCGCTACGATGTTGGCGCCTGGAGCGATACCGGCGTTCGCGCCCTTGCTGGCCGCGCCCGAACCGGCGATAAGGCCCGTAACGAATGTTCCGTGCCCGTTGTCGTCATACGGCGATTTCTTGCCGTTTACCGCGTCATACCACCCCACTACTTTTCCACGGAGATCGATGTGGTTCGTCGCTGCGCCGGAATCGATCACGGCTACGGTAACCCCGGCCCCGGTGAGGCCCGTGGTCCGTCGTACCGTGTCGGCGCCGACTGTCTGCGTTGTCACGAAGTCATTGCTGCGCACTATGGCGTCTGTGGAAATGTGGGCAATCGAGGGATCGTTCGCCAGGACCCGCAGGCGGGCGGAACTGACCGTAGCGACGATTCCCAGAGAGTCAAGGTCCCGGTTTACCGTGCCCCGGGCGGTGCGAACCACTCGCATCGCTCTCGTCTTGGCGCCACGGTTGGGGACAATGATGACGCGTTGGGCTGCCACGAAACGCCCCTGAACGAGTGTGCTCAAGTTATCGTCCAGCTTGGCGTTCCGGGCATATGCCCCGCCGGTGAAACCGGCGACGGCCATCGATATCAACGTAAGTCGTCGAGCGATGAATCCGTGTGTCGTCATGGTCTGCTCTTTCTCGTCCGGCCCCATTGCCGGACAGATGGTTGGGTGTACGCTCTCATTATCAGGGGGAACAGGCTTGCACGCACTCAGCCTACAGTCGCAGTTTCGGCAATACCGGGTCGCAAGTTTCTAAGACCATGGCTGCCTGCAAGGGGTTAAACTGTGTTATTGAACGAAAGCCTGTGATGTATGACGGCCGATAAGGAAGAAAACCATTGAAGGGACTGATGGGCCAGTCCTTTCGGGACGCAAGAGACTGAGAAGCGGACAGCGGATGGGGCGATCCAGAATCGGGTCGCCCCGTTTGCCGTTTTGGGGATGTGGCACACAACAAACGGGGCGGAGAAGGATCGCTCCCGCTCCGCCCCGATCAAACGATATAGCATGTTGGCGAGTGATGTTGCCGCTTACACGAAGGCGCGCAGGCTGGGACAACCACCTGTTTCCCAAGGCCGAACGACCATCGACAAGATAGGCAGAACGGGCCTCGTCCCCAGGCAAAGGAAACCTGGAACACGACGATCTGTTACTTTTGCGATGGAACCGCTGGACCGGTGCGGAACCGATCACCTGCTTTCCAATCGCTGATCTTCGTCAAAGCGATACCAATATTGGTAACATTCATTTGCGCCGCAGGATCATTCGCCGAAATAGATGCGAGCTTTTCCTTGAGTAACCGTTCCTCCGCATCCTGGCCGTAGTAACCAAGGAGATGGGCGATGGCGCCGATTGTACGCGGGTCGTTGGAGTCCCTTAAAAGCTTGACCAAGGGATCTGTCAGGAACGCAGGGTCCCATTCAGACCACAACGCATCGATCTGCCAACACGCTTCGGCGCCTTCCTTTAACCCGGAATTCCACTCCGCCATTATCTTTGCACCGGCTGCCGCGTTGCCGATCCGTTTCCACGTTTGAATTGCCTTCTCCCACGCAGACATATACGCAAGCTCAGCTTTCAAGGTCGTCTCGGACCGCTGGACTCCACGATGCTCATCATGGGCCAGCAGAATTCCTTTCGATGCTCTCAGGAGATTAACGGCTGCGGCAGCCTTGTACGCATCCGTACCGTTTTTTGCAGACGCATTGTAAACGTCAAGTTCTTTTGGAACTAACGCCTTCAGTGTCGCATCATTGCTGACGCTTTTCCCTGAGCGGCTGAGCGGAGGTTCAGCACTATGTGCGCATGGCGTACAATAGACGTTGAGAGCGCCAAACGCTACGAGAGCGATCTCTGGTATTTTCATTTCAATCCAACCTTTCGCCTTAAAGAAGTCTTATTCATAGTGTCCGCAAATACCCAATTGGAGCGCGTAGAAACACGAGTTGATGTAAGACAACCATGTGCTACACCTCATAATCAGCCATCTGGCGGATTCGGGAGGGAAAAGATGTGGACCAGACAATTCCCGTGCGGGCACGGACACTTCAGTAACATCTCGGACAAAATCACTTGTCTCACGTATAGTGATTCCACTATCAGGGCTCGTAGGCGAGCGGCCACCGCAAACCTGGTATTTCTTGGTGATCTTGGAAAGTGATGCCGCCCTGAGTTTGAAGCCCATCAGATGCCCAGTAACACTCTGAGGTAACCGAGCGCAAGACTTGCAGGTAGTAGTAATCTTGATCGTCGAAGCCACCTCCGGGGGGAAATACGGTATAGGCTTTGACGTGACCGATAGGATCTTCGACACAGAAGAAACCTTCGAAGTTATTGTGGAGCGGGTACATTGCTACCGCATTCCATGTAAAGCCCAGATAGACAAGTTTCGAGGTAGTTATTGGCGATTTGCACGTTTCGGAACTGATATTTGCTGGATAAACCGTATCCGATGGGTTACCGGTGTTGACCGTATCGTGTGACGGCCAGGCTTGGTGCGGCGCAGCAGGTATTCCTAGCACCGAAAGCCCGGCGGCGGCTGTTCTCGCAAGAGTAATGCAATCACCGGATAGTCCACTGTCCAGAAATAACCATGCATCCGCGTTGTTGTTGTTTGAAGGGCCTGGACTGGCGAAAATTGCGTCACGGACCTTTTCGGCAGCAGTCGTTATCGATGTAGCCTGGTCTGCCAGGCGACAAGCCCAGTCTACTCGACGAAGGGATGCTCCGACGAGAGGTTGGCTCCAGGTCACGTAAATCTTGTGCGGACCTGATGTTCCTGCATCACAGGTTGACCCACCCGCACCGCCAATGTTTTTTACTGTCCAGTCAATACTCCCGTTCAGAGTTTGAACTTTCGCCGGTCATGCAGTCTCGGACGTAACTTCAATTGCCTGGTCACTCCCGGTAGAAATCTGATCGGGTGTACGAAAAACCAATGCACCCACTGAACTATCGCCATCCAGATCAAAGCCAATACCCATTGGCTCTACCTTCACAGTTGCATTGGCCGTTATCCTTACCCCCTGTGTGTGTGTGATCGGGTTGTTGATAAGCGGATTCTTTTGCCATCCTCGGGGATTGTAGACTGTACCCGCAGAATCAGCGAAATTTGTGTCCCAGTTGTTTAGCACACCGTGATCGCTAGTAAACGTCACTGATTTGATTTCCGCTTTGACTACATATATCGTCCAGCTCACGGCCGGGTCGGAATCATCCCAGCCTGGATTGGGATATACATCGCCGCCATCTTCGGCTGCACAAGTGACAGTGTAGGCGCCCGGTGTCATCGGGGCGTAGAAATAGAACGTAGTCCCGCTCCCGTGACTGGAATCCGCGGTGTTGTTCCAGAGGAGTTTGGGGGCAAGATCATCGCAGATCACCGGTTCACCATACACATCTTTGTCTGAAGCCGTCACTGAGAGCATCACAGTCGAGCCCGGGCAAACGCACCGGACCATCGTGTCGAACGGAGGATTGGCCGTTAATAGGATACCGGGTCCTGCGCCAGTCTTTGGCAAATGGTCAATACAGCGAACTGGAGCCGCGTATGCGAGAGAAAACAGTCCTGCAAAAAGCGGTATTATCTCGAGAAGATGAAGGCGACCGCTCATTTGACACCTTCCGTTTCGTCTGTCCCTGTTATCTTAGAAGACTCAATCTTTGCCACTTCTGTCTAAGATTCGGCTGGATACTTGGATATTAAGCGATCGAAATAGAACTTCGCGTTACGATAGTCGCGAGTTCGCATGTAACAATCAGCCGCCATATAAAGGCAGACCGGGATGTAATTCCCGATCTCTTTCAGTTTGGTCGCATCGATAAATAGTGCCGCGGCAGTCGTGTAGTTTTTCTGAAAATAACTACAGAAAGCAAGGTCATGTGCGACGACGATGAGCGCCGGATAGTCCGGGTACTTCACCATAAAGTGGCGCAGCCCGGACTCGGCAGTGGCGAATTCCTTGAGGTTGTTAACTTGAATGCCGGCGATCCGCGCTTGCGCTTCCACAGCCAGTGGACTGCCGGGGAACTCTTCGATAACCTGTTGCAATTTTTCGATCGCGCTCTTCACATCGCTCATGCCGGCGAGGCAAACACTCATCACCTCGGCCTGGCGTGTGAGCGCATCCGCCCGAAGCTCCGGCGCCTCGGCATACAGCTTATCGAGGTAAGCGATCTCTTCCTGGTATTTCTTTTCAGAACGGAGCACCTCGTCAATTCTGAGCCTGGCTTCATTTGAGGCCCCGTTTCCGGTATCCACCGACTTCTGAAAGGCGTCCTGGGCATCGGCATATTGCTCCTGCAATTGAAGACAGATTCCCAGTTCCAGAAATGCCCTGTCGGCTTTCGCTGGATACTGGGTACCAAGCGATTGGTAGATATCCACGGCGCTCTTCAGGTCACCGTTCTCCCTGTAGCATTGGCCCAGCAAAAAGCTCAACTCCATCAGGGTATTCCCTGCGTCCGGGTGCGCGGCGATCCTGATCTTCAGCAGCGCTATGGCCTCGGGATATTTCTTCATCTCGAAGAACACATGCGCCAGACGCAGGTCCGCGTTGGCTGAGTCCGCCGGGTACTGGGCGGCGATGGATTGATAGGTTTCGATGGCGCCCGCATTGTCTCCGGTGATGCCATAGACCTCGCCGAGTCGGTAGAGCATCTCTCTCCGTACGCGCTCGGCGTTTGGGTACGTCTGGATACCAATCTTGAGAGCGGTAATGCTCTCGGCATAGGACTTCTTCTCTTGAAGCGCAATCCCAATGCAGAGTTGTCCCTTGGGGGCCAGCGTGGGGTCGGCCGTCTTTACGACTGCGGAGAACAGGACAATGGCATCGTCGTATTTCCCGGCTTTCATGAGGTCCTGACCGGATTTCAGATCGGAACCGGCGTCGGCCAGGCACGGGGCTGCTGCGGCGCAGACGAACAGAAGGGGAAGGGTGAGGGCCGCGAACAGGCCCAAGTGAAAGCGCATGACTAACCTCCTCGCGAACAACAGTGCGCTTGGTGGCGTGTCTTAACGGTCACTTCGCGCGAGGGAAGATATCGGCTCTGAATAGACTGTGCCCCCCCCCCCGCTTATTTGTCAAGGATTTGATATATAAGACTTGCGTAGGTCATTCATCGTGCATGCCGGCAGTGATTCCTCGGCGCGGTACCGCAGGTGCCGCGATTTGCGCCCTTTGCCTACAATTCCATGCGTTTGCCGTTTTAGGGATGTGGCACACAACAAACGGGGCGGAGAAGGATTGCTCCTGCTCCGCCCCGATAGGACGACTTACTTTGCTCGCCGGTGAGGGGACCTACTTCGCATTAAGCGCCGGCCGGAGAGAAGCGGCTACGGCGATAGAGTGCCGAAGGTTGTTAGGGAACCTTCTCTTCTCGCCAGTACGTCAGGTACGGCCGCTCGTCCTTCAGGAATATCTCGTAGGCGGGGCCATGCCCGTCATGGTCCTTTGTGAGCTCCGCAAGTCCCATGACCCCGTTGTACCTTACACTTGAGTCGGCGTCGTCCAGAGCCGACTTGAGCAACGGCACCGCCTCATTACACAGGGACAGCCTGAGCATGTAGCTGGCGAACCACCGGGCCTCCGTTGACGGCGAAGTCAGGCTGGACGCGAACAGAGGGACCTGGTCGCCCTTGATCCGAACCTCTAAGAGGGCGTTTCGCAGCAGAAACACGCCCCACCCGGCTGACGGCCTTGCGACAGACAACTCACCCAACACAAGCTTCACGGATTCCGCGACCGGCGCCTCGTCGCATACCTTGAGACAGACACTAAGAGCCATCGCCCGGGTAGTCACGTTGGCGTTCGACGCGAGAGGCTTCACGTACGTGGCCGCGTCCTGTTTAGTTAGGAGGGCGCCCTGTGAAAGGGCCGCCTGCACGACTGCGGGCGCGGCGTCTTGAAGTGAGTTGACAATCTCCCATCTGAGATTGGCAAGAACGTCTGGCTGTTTGACATAGGGAGTGCGCACGGTGGCTGAAACGGGCATAGTGGTGAAGACCAACCGGGCAAACGCGTAGGAGCCACCCTGCCTCGACAGTAGTACGAGGGTGTGCTCGCTAGATATGACATCGTGGCCCGCTATCTGTATGCGGTCGCCGGGTCGGAGTTCGCCCTTCATCACCCGCTCGACGATGAAGTCGACAGGAGGTGAGCCTGACCCATCGGCCCGTTGAGGGGGGGCGGTCGCTCCCGCGACCCGGCCCACGCAGATGATGTCGACCTGGCCGGCCTGGCTCTTGAGGTTTAGCAGTCCTCCCACAATGCCCAGACAGGGCGGCGCGGCGGCGAGAACGATTACGCCGGTCAGCCCAAGGATGACGATGAATCGGAACACTGGTTGTGCCTCCTTTCGCCCCAACGGAGCGAGAGATTCTGGAACGCAATCTATATTATACGGGCCGCTGGACTAGTCGCGCCAGTCGGGCGTCCTCCGGCTGGGAGGGTATCGGGGCCGATGCCCCGATACCCGAGGTAGAATGTCGGCGGACCTACAGGTGCCTACCGCAGTTGAAGTGGTAGGTTTGTTTGACCGTCTTAACCAGGCATCCTGCGCCGTTGCAGAGACTAGAGCCGACCCATAAGTGCTGCGTGTGATCGAACACTCTTGTGCCGGGAGTCGCCGGATTGCTGGCCGGATTCTGAGGCGGGGGCCAGCCGCCGATGGATCCCATTTGATCGGTAAGTATAAACCCATCGGAGACCCCGCCCCCGAGGGCGGGATTGGACCAGTTGTTCGGAACGTAATTGTAGCGATCGCTGTCGAACGTCTCCCCTGTCGGGACATCCGACATAGTGAAGCATAACTGGTCCAATATAGCGTAATTCGCCAAGGTCTTGTAGCCACTGCCATCCGGAAGGTCGCTGTAGGACGGGCCTGTCAGGCTTCTGGGCTCTCGGGACGTGAAGGTCAAGGTGTTGGAGTCGCAGTTCGTTCCAGACAGGCTGTAGGTGCACTTCAGAGTGATGTCGTTTGCTGCCACGCTCCCCGCCGTTGCCATGATCTTCACCGTGGCAGTGTTCTGCCCTTCGTAAATCTCGGCGGGTCCGGTCACAGTCCAACCGTAGGTAGTACCGTCGGGCTGGCCTGTCGCTGCGCTCACAGTTGCCTTGTACGCGTCGGGAACGGTGGCTCCGCAGTACTAGCGCAGCGTCGCCGTGGTGGAACTGATTTCTCCGCCGATCACTTTGACCGTCCAGGTCAAAGACTGGTCGCCATCGTACCCGACGTCCCCCAAAACGTCAATGAAATCCTGTGCGAGGCAAGTAACTGTGTAAGTGCCCGGTGTCGCTGGCGCATGGAATTCGTTGCTTGTCGAGGCGTCGGCGTTATTGCTCCAGGAAAGACGCGGGGGCCAATCGTTGCAGACTAGCGGATCACTGTAATTGTCCTTGTCCAAAGCTGTTGCGTGAAGAGTCACTGACCCATTCACACAAACGTACTTCGTGGCAGGGTCGTTGGTAGGATCACGCTGCACGCAGATATCGTCCCCGGGACGGTTTTTTCCCGTCAGCAAGCACGATTCCGCAGCTGGAGAACAGGCCAGCGGGGCCCCAAGAGCCTGCGCGAACAAGCCCGATGAGCACATCGCGGCCGCGACGAGGCGTGTCAACGTGGTCATTTCACGCCACCATTCCCTTCCGGGCCTAACAGATCGGCGAAGGCGGACTTAACCAGAACCGCCAAAGGGTCAGCCGGATAACTCGCTATCAATATTACGGCACTGGCCCTTGCGTTTTCGAGATCAGCGGCTTTCTCATAGCAATAGGCCGCCCTGTATAGGCACGCCGCGCGGTAGTTTCCCACTTCTTTCAGTTTGAACGCATCGGTAAACAGATCCGCTGCCACCGAGTAGTTCTTCTGTAGTTGGCTACAGAACGCGAGGTCGTACGCAACAACGATGAGCGTCGGATCGTCCGGGTACTTCGCCATGAAGCCCCTCAGCCCCGCTTCGGAAGCATCGAAATCCCGCAGGTTATAGAGCTGTATCGCGGCGATCCGCGCCTGCGCCTCCACGGCCAGGGGCTCGTCCGCGAACTCCCTGATGACGCGCCTCAGTTTTTCTATGGCGTCCTTCGCGTTGTTCATGCCGCCCAGGCACTCACTCAATACTTCCGCCTGGCGGGTGAGCGATTGCGCCCGAAGGTCCGGAACGTCTACGTACACTTTCTCCAGATATGCAATCTCGTCGGTGTACTTCCCTTCCGCACGTAGCACCTCGTCAATCCTGAGCCGCGCTTCGTTGGACACCGCGTTTTCAGTGTCCACGGCCTTTTGGAATGCGGTTCGGGCCTCTGCGTATTTCCCTTGGGATTGGAGGCAGATTCCCGCAACCACATTCGCCTGCCCGGAAAGCGCGGAGCAGAACGCCGGGATGCTGTTGTACTGTGCTATCGCCAGGTCGTACTGCTTCTTGGACTCATATTCCTTGCCCGAAGCCATCAGGCACTCGCCCAGCCCGCAGCCGAACTGATCGGCCTTCGCCGGGTACTGCGCCATCAGCGTTTGATAGAGGGCAATGGCGTTTTTGAGGTCGCCGCTTTCCCTGTAGCACTGCCCCAGAAGCGAGTTCGACTCAATCAGGGTGTTCCCGGCGTCCGGGTGCGCGGCGATGCTCCTCTTCAGCAGGTCGATCGCCTCGGTGTACTTCTTCATCCCGAGGTAGGTCCGCGCCAGACGATAGTCTGCATTGGCTGCGTCCGATGGGTACTGAACGGCGATGGACTGGTAGACGGCGATGGCGCTGGCCGTGTCGCCGGTGAGGCTGTACACCTCGCCGAGGCGGTAGAGCATCTCTCGCCGTACTCCCACGGCGGTGGGATACTTCTCGGCGCCTAGCTTGAGCGCGGAGATGCTCTCCGGGTACTTCTTCTGCTCCTGGAGTACGATGCCGATGCAGAGCTGGCCTTTGGGGGCAAACGCCGAATCGCCCGAAGCAACCACCGACGAAAACAGGACAATCGCCTCGTCGTATTTCGCCGCTCTCATCAGGTCCTGTCCGGCTTTCAGGTCGGAACTTGCATCGGCCAGGCACGGGGCTGCTGCGGCGCAGACGAACAGAAGGGGAAGGGTGAGGCCCGTGAACAGGCCCAAGTGAAAGCGCATGACTAACCTCCTCGCGAACAACAGTGCGCTTGGTGGCGTGTCTTAATGGTCACTTCGCGCGAGGGAAGATATCGGCTCTGAATAGACTGTGCCCCCCCCCCCCGCTTATTTGTCAAGGATTTGATATATAAGACTTGCGTAGGTCATTCATCGTGCATGCCGGCAGTGATTCCTCGGCGCGGTACCGCAGGTGCCGCGC